>JBBRIK010000927.1:0-3392 GCA_038221045.1 Gemmatales bacterium | reverse complement strand
CGCACTGCTGGGCCGCGCGGATGTGATGGTCGCGAACGACACCGGCCCCTTGCATCTGGCGTGCGCCCTCGGACGACCCGCCGTCGCCCCCTATACTTGTACGAAAGCGAGCCTGACCGGCCCCTACGGACAGATGCAAGGGGCCGTCGAGACGAGGGTGTGGTGCGCCGGCAGTCTGTTGAAACGCTGTCCGCGCATGGAGTGCATGGATGAACTGACGCCCGCTCGTCTTTGGCCGAACCTGCGTGAGGTACTGCTGCGATGGGAGCAAACCAGACGTTCCGCCTGATCCTCGGTAGTTCGTCGCCGGCGCGTCGCTGGCTGCTGGAGCGAGCGGGCTATCACTTCGAGATCAAGCCCGCGCACATCGACGAGCCGACGCATGCCGGCTATCCCTCCCCGCGTCATCTGGTGCAGCACATCGCCTGGTTGAAGGCCGCCGCCGTCGCGCCCTCGTGCGAGCAAGGCATCCTCCTCGCGGCCGACACCGTGGGCTGGCTCGATGGCGAAGTCCTCGGCAAGCCCGCCGACGAGGCCGACGCTCGCCGCATCCTGCGCTTGCTGGGCGGCAGGGTTCACGAGCTATGGACGGGCGTCTGTCTCTGGCGCAGGCCGGACGATGTGCAGACGGCCTGGCAGGAGCGAACGCTGGTACGCTTCAAGGCGCTGAGCGACGCCGAACTGGATGCCTACCTCGCCAGCCGCAAGTGGGAGAACAACGCGGGAGCGTACGCCATTGAGGAGGACGGCGATCCGTATATCGAGATCGTCGAGGGCAGTATCACGAACGTGATCGGTCTGCCGATGGAAACGCTGAGTCGCGTGTTGCCTACGCCCTTGAAAGATGACTGCTTACTCGCAGGAACCGCATCATGACGACCTCGCTCATCCTCACCATCAACAGTGGCTCCTCCAGCGTCAAAGCGTCCCTCTATCGCTTCGACGACGGTGAACACCTCATCGCCGCCGGGCAACTCGAAGGCATCGGTCGCGAACAGGGCCGATTCCAGATGAAGGACGCATCCGGCCAATCTCTTACCGATCAGGTACTGAACCTGCCGGACCACAGCGCCGTCCTGTCGCTGCTCTTCGACTGGCTCAAGGGCCAATCCTTCGGCGAGATTGGAGCGGTCGGTCATCGCGTCGTTCATGGCGGGCCGCACTTCCAGGCACCCTCGCACATCACGGCCGAACTCATCGCGGAAGTTCGCAAGTTGATCCCCTTCGATCCGCTGCATCTGCCCTCGGAAATCGCGGCCATTGAGGCAGTCGAGCGTCTCTATCCCGGCACTCCGCAGGTTGCCTGCTTCGATACCGCCTTTCACGCCACGATTCCCGACGTCGCCCGTCTCTTCGCTCTGCCGCGCCGCTTTGCCGAAGAGGGCGTGCGCCGTTATGGCTTTCATGGCCTGTCTTACGAGTACATCCTCGAAGAGTTGACGGTGCTGGATGCAGAAGCGGCGAAGGGCCGGCTCGTGATCGCTCATCTCGGCTCCGGCGCGAGCATGGCGGCCGTGCGTGACGGCCGCTGCGTCGATACCTCGATGGGCCTGTCGCCGCTGGGCGGCCTCGTGATGGCCACCCGCTGCGGCGACCTCGATCCCGGCGTGCCGCTCTATCTGCTCATCGCACAGAAGATCCCCGTCAAGGAGGTGGTACAGCTCCTGAACGCGGAGTCGGGGCTGCTCGGTCTCTCCGGTGTCAGCGCGGACACGCGTGAATTGCTGAAGCAGGAGACGACCAATCCCGCGGCGAAACTGGCTCTCGACGTGTTTTGCTACCAGGCGCGCAAGTACATCGGCGCTTACGCCGCGGCGCTGGGCGGTCTCGATACGCTGATCTTCACGGCAGGCATCGGCGAACACAGCGTCGAGGTTCGTCGCCGCATCTGCGCGGGACTCGATTTCCTCGGCATCGATCTCGACCCGTCGAAGAATGGTACGAATGCTCCCGTTGTCTCGCGCGGCCGTGCCTCGGTCCGCGTCATCCCGACGAACGAGGAATTGATGATCGCTCGACACACGAAGCGGACTCTCGCCGCTTGCGGCTTTGCAAAAGATCGCTAAGCCGCAAGCGGCAAGACGCTTGCGTTCGTCCCCGCGCGGACATATCCTGCCCTCACATCCGAAATGCTCAGTACACCGGGGAAAAGGAGCAGGTTCATGGCTTCGAGCAAGAAGGTTCGCGTCGCCATCGTCGGACTCGGCTTCGGCGCCGAGTTCATTCCCATCTACCAGGCTCATCCCAACGCCGAGATGGTCGCCATCTGCCGCCGCAACAAGACCGAACTCGACAAGGCCGGCGACAAGTTCGGCATCAAGACGCGCTACACCGACTTCAATGATCTGCTCAAGGATTCCAACGTCGATGCCATCCACATCAACAGCCCCATTCCCGATCACGCTCCGCAAAGCCTCGCGGCCCTAAAGGCCGGCAAACACGTCGCCTGCACCGTACCCATGGCGACGGCCATCGACGAGTGCAAGGCGATCGTCGAGGCACAGCGCAAGAGCGACAAGGTCTACATGATGATGGAGACCGTCGTCTATAGCCGGGAGTATCTGTTCGTCAAGGAGCTGTACGACAAGGGAGAGCTGGGCCGGATTCAGTTCCTGCGC
Source organism: Gemmatales bacterium (assembly GCA_038221045.1). Classification (GTDB taxonomy): domain Bacteria; phylum Planctomycetota; class Planctomycetia; order Gemmatales; family Gemmataceae; genus JBBRIK01. Next base: position 774 of record JBBRIK010000927.1, on the reverse strand, counting down.
GGCAGTCATCAGCAGGACATGGACGGCTGGCCGGATTACTGGCCCGGCCTGCCGCCGATGCACTATGCCACGCACTGCGTCAGTCCCTGTTTGGCTCTGCTGGGCAAGCATGCCGAGAGCGTCGTCTGTCACGGTTCCGGCCGTATCCGCGAGGACCTCATCAAGCGCTATGGCTCACCGTTCGCGCTGGAGACGGCCACGTTCAAGATCGAGGGCAGCGACGTCATCGCCGAGGTGACGCGATCCCTGTTCGACACGGCCCGGCAATATCGTGAGAGTTTCGACGCCACGGGATCGAAGAAGAGTTTCGAGTGGCAGCAGGTCGAGGGCGAGGATCCCGTCATCCACACGAAGGGCGTGCCGGAGCATGAGATTCCGAAGCGGGTCAAGGTGCCGGACTACGCTGCACTGTTGCCGGAGCCAATCCGCCGCTTTACGCAGCCGGCCGCGATTCAGGACGCCGAGCATCTGTCGTTCGTCCAGGGCGGCGGACACGGGGGCAGTCATCCGCACCTGACGCACAACTTCCTGATGGCGTGCCTTGGCGAGAAACCAGCCCTGCCGGACACCTCAACGTCGGCGAACTGGACGATGGTCGGCATCTGCGCTCACCAGTCGGCGATGAAGGGCGGCGACCGCGTGATGATTCCGAAGTTCTGAACGATATTGGCCAGGCGAGCCGCGGGGGGGGGGGCCGGGAGGGGGGGGCAGGAAACCCAACCCCCCGCCCCCCGCGCGGCAGGGGGAAAAGCGGACACCCCCCCGAGAGGGAAA
>JBBRIK010000926.1:0-3392 GCA_038221045.1 Gemmatales bacterium | reverse complement strand
GGCTAACCCTCGAAGGTGCGATATTTCACGCGCCAACAACGACAACTCTGGCGGGTTGTACTCTCTGAAGAGGGCAGCCGGTCCCTGGCGGTGTAACTCGCGACGCGGTAGGATGGACATGGTTTCGCGCCGGCTGTCTCGACTTCTGAACAGGTAGAGGCGGTGATCGGTGCGTGTCGCACGGGGGACAAACGCCTTGGCGTCACCAACAGAGTCCGACCGGCTCCTCGATGACGAACACCGTCTGGCGCTGGACGCCCAGAAGGGCGATCGTACGGCGTTTGCGACGCTGGCGGGTGCCTACTACGATCGTTTGTTTCGCTGGCTGTACAACCTGACTCGCGATCGTCACACGGCCGAGGACCTCACGCAGGAGTCGCTGCTGAAGGCGTTCGCGGCCCTGGAGCGATTCAAGGCCGGCACGAACTTCCGGGCCTGGCTGTTTCGCATCGCCTACAACAGCTTCGTCAACCAACGGCGCTCGGCGGTGCGCCAGCGCGAGAGCCTGCCTGACAACCTGCCCGATAGTGACGAGGGACCGGCTGAGCAAGCCGCTCAGCGCGAAACGCAAGCGATGCTTGCCGAGGCCATCCGCCGTTTGCCTGCCGAATTCCGGGCCGCCTTTCTCCTCCGTGTGGAAGAGGGGCTGTCCTTCCGTCAGATTGCCGGCATTTTGAACCTCACGGAGGAAACCGCCCGCTGGCGGGTCTTCAAGGCGCGGCAAAAGCTGCTGCGTACTCTCACCCCGCCGCTGGAACAGGAGAAGCCGTGATCTGCGACACCATCCACCGCCGGCTGCTCGCCCTGGAGCGCCCCGAACTGCCTCCCGCCGACCTGCGGCAACACCTTGAGGTCTGCGCCGGCTGCCGGCTCTGGCACGAGCATCTCGTCCAGATCGAGCGCGACGTGCCGCAGTTGTCGCTCCCTGCTCCCGTCAATAAACGCGCGTTCCTTGTCGAACTGATGCAGGAAGCGGAGACGCCGGTCTCGCGTCCCGGCGTGCTGCGGATGAGCGATTTCCGTTCGCGTCCCGCCAAGCGCGAGCGCGGTCTTCGCAAGATGGCTGTGGCGGTCGCCCTGGCCGCGACCTTGTTGTTCCTCGCGTTCGGCGTCTGGATCGCGAATCAGAAGGACCCCGTCGTCGTGAAACCGGACCAAACAGTGGCGCGGAAATCGCCGCTGGAGCATCGTCTGGAAAACGACGCCCGCTGGGACGAGGCGCGAACGCCGTCGGAGCGCGTGAAGATCCTCGATGAACTGGCAAACGAGGTGGCGTGGAAGGCGCTGGCGCTGCCGCGTGGTTCGCCGGAAGATCTCCAGGCACAGGTTCGGCTCTATTCTGAGGTCGTCAAGCGTCTGGCCGACAAGGAAGCGCCGGAGATGACGATTGAAGATCGCTCGCGTTTGCTGCGTCCGATCGCCGGCCGTCTCGCCGAAGTCCAGAGCGAGGCCACGCGCCTGGCCGTGACGACACCGGAAGCGAGGGTGGCTCTGGAGGAGTTGGCCTACGCCGCCGCGGAAGGCGACCGCAAACTGCGGGCGCTGATCGTCATTTAGAAGCGACGACGAGGACCGAAGGGAGGAGAATTTCTTGCCGCTTGGGGCGTCGCCACCGCCCCGCACCCCCCCACGCGCCAAGACGTTATTCCGCTAGAGTCAGTCCAAGCTTCTTCATCTTTCGCTGCAACGTCGCCGCCGTCAGGTTCAGTGACTTCGCCGCCTCCGCGATGTTGCCCTGCGCCGCCTCCAGCGCGGCCTTGATCTGATCCTGCACCTTCCAGTCGCGAATCACTCGATAGAGCGTCCGTTCACCGATGCCCAACTGCTTCGCCGCCTCCTCGCGATTGCCGCCGCTTCGTTCCAGTGTCTTTTCGATGTAATAACGCTCGACCTCCGCCAGAGGCCGGCCGATCAGCGTGTCCGGCCCCGAGGACGCCGGCCTCACCGCCTGACCGAATTTGCCCTCGATGTCCGCTCCATGCAGGTCGTCCAGGTCCAGCACGCCATCGAGGTCCAGCACCGCCATGCCGTAGATCAGGTTCCGCAACTCCCGCACATTCCCGGGCCAGGGGTATCCTCCCATGACACGCAGCACGGAATCCGCGATGCGGTTGATCTTCTTCCCCTCGTTCCGGCTGAAATCGCGCAGGAAATGCATCGCCAGCAGCGGGATGTCCTCACGCCGCTCGCGCAGCGAGGGAAGACGAATCGTCACCACCTTCAGACGATAGTAGAGGTCCGGCCGGAATTCACCCGAGACTACCGCCGCGTCGAGGTCCTTGTGCGTCGCGGAGAGCACGCGCACGTTCACCTTGATTGCCTCGTTGCTGCCGATGCGATACAGCTTCTGGTCCTCCAACACGCGCAGCAACTTCGCCTGCAAGTTCAGCGGCATGTCGCCGATCTCGTCGAGGAACAACGTGCCGCCGTTGGCCTCCTCGAACACGCCCTTGCGCAACTTGTCCGCTCCGGTGAACGCCCCAGGGACATGGCCGAAAAGAAGGTCGTCGAGCAAGCTCTCGTTGGAGACGGTGCAGTTAATGGGGACATACGGCTTGCTCTTGCGCGGGCTGTTGGTGTGCAGCGCCTTGGCCACCAGTTCCTTGCCGGTGCCGGTCTCACCCTGAATCAGAACGCTGGCGCTGGTCGGAGCGATGGCCTTGAGACGATTCAGCACATCGTGCATGCGCGGACTGTCGCCGATGACGCCCTCGAAGCCGAATTTCTCGTCGAGTTGACGTTGCAAGTGCTGGTTGGCGCGGGTCAGCCGCAGACGCTCGACCGTCTTGTTGATGATCGCGCGCAACTCGTCCTTGCCGACCGGCTTGGTGAGGTAACTGGACGCCCCTTCTTGCATCGCCATCACCGCCGACTTGACGTCGTTGTGGCCCGAGATGACCACAACCTCCGCGTCCGGCTGTTCCTGCCGTGCCTTGCGCAAAACGGCCATGCCATCCAGGTCCGCCATGCGCAGATCGGTCAGGATGACGTCGAAGTCCTCTGTTTCGATCCGGCGCGCGCCTTGCTTGCCGCCGTGGGCGATGGTGCATTCGTAGCCGATTCGTTCCAGCGTCTCGGCCACGGTCTCGGCGTGCAGCAACTCGTCATCGATGACGAGGACGCGCAGGCCCGCGCCGCGCGAAGAGGCATCGGAGGTGGAGGTTCGCGTCGTTTCCAGCGTGTTCATGAGGGCATTCTCTCCGGTTGCTCAATCAAACCGGGCGTTAACACGCCCCGCTCGCCTGCTCCTGTCATTTTACCCGCTCCGGTCGTACTACCTGCACGGTTTACGCGGGAGAATTCAAGAATGATGGACCCTCTGGCCGATACAGGACGTTAGCCCTTCGCACGGCCTCCGCCCGAGGCGCCGCGAGAGTCAGGGGGATTGGGAT
>JBBRIK010000925.1:0-3394 GCA_038221045.1 Gemmatales bacterium | reverse complement strand
CTGTCGTTGGCCATGAAGGAAGCGCAGCGCGTGCAGGAGGCCGTGCTGCCGTTGCTCGATGCCTTGCCGGCGCTGCCGGACTTCGCCGGCGTCGAGGTGCCGCCATTGATCCAACCCGGCCGGCCGTTTCTGGCTCGCATGCTGGGCGTAGTCGGCGTGGACGACAAGGCCCTCGGCGACTGGCAAGTCCAGGCGTGCGGGGCGTTCGAGAAGGCGGCGGGCGAACGATTGATGTTGTTCGCGGAGCAGGTGAAACAGGGGCCAGGACGGGCTCGCGAACTGCTCGCGTCGCTGCTGGCTGGCTATAGAATGGGCTTGCAGCGAATCGAACGAGCGCTGACGCAACACGGCCTGGAGGCGATTCCCTCCCTGGGAGAAATCTTCGACCCGGAGCGCATGGAAGTGCTGGAGGCGGTCGAAGGCGCGGGCCGGCCTGCGGGCGAGGTGCTGGAAGAGGTGCGGCGCGGCTACCTGTGGCGCGGACGGATGTTCCGCTACTCCCAGGTTCGCGTGGCGCGATCGTGATTGGTCCGCTTGCGGCTTAGCGGGCAACTTGCTAAGCCGCAAGCGGCAAGAGAGGAAGAGACGATGACGAGCCGGTTCCTCGCGATGATTCTGCTCCTGTTGTGGACGGTATCCGTCCGCGCCCAGCAGGGTTCGCGCGATGGGCAGTGGCCCGTCTACAGCGGCGACAAGGGGGCCTCCAAGTACTCGTCGCTCGACCTGATCCACAACGGCAATGTCGCCAAACTGAAAATCGCCTGGCGCTGGTCATCGCCCGACAATGACATTCGGAAGAAGAACCCCTTCAAGCTGCTCGATCTGCTGCCGTTCATTCACGAACCGACGCCGTTGATGATTGGCGACACCCTCTATACCTCCACGTCGTTCAGCCAGGTCGTCGCACTCGACGCCGTCACCGGCAAGACGAAATGGGTGTTCGATCCCGGCGTCTGGAAGTGGGGCCGGCCCACCAACCTCGGCTTCGTCCATCGCGGCGTCGCCTACTGGACCGACGCGCAGGCCGAACGCATCTTCCTCGGCACCGGCGACGCCTATCTTCTGGCCATCGATGCGAAGACCGGCAAGCCCTGTCTCGACTTCGGCGACAAGGGCCGCGTCGATCTGACGAAGGGGTTGCGCCGGCCCGTCGATCGCACCCTCTACGCCGTCACCTCGCCTCCGGTGATTTGTCGCGGCGTCGTCGTGATTGGCTCCTCCATCAGCGACATGCCGGCGAAAAAGGAGATGCCGCCCGGCGACGTGCGCGGCTTCGACCCGCGCACCGGCAAGCAACTCTGGACCTTCCAGACAGTCCCTCAGAAGGGAGAGACTGGGAACGACACCTGGGAGAACGACTCCTGGAAGACGTGTGGCAACACGAATCCCTGGGCACCGATGAGTGCTGACGAGGAGTTGGGCTACGTCTATCTGCCCATCGGCACGCCGACGAATGACTGGTACGGCGGCGAACGCCTCGGCGACAACCTCTTCGCCGACAGTCTCGTCTGTCTCGAAGCGAAGACGGGCAAGCGCGTCTGGCACTTCCAGATCGTCCATCATGGTCTGTGGGACTACGACGTTCCCGCCGCGCCGAACCTCGTCGATATCACGGTGTCAGGCAAGAAGATCAAGGCGGTCGCTCAGGTGACCAAGCAGGGCATGCTCTTCGTCTTCGATCGCGTCAGCGGCAAACCGGTCTGGCCCATTGAAGAACGAGCCGTCCCTCAATCGAAAATTCCGGGCGAGAGAACATCGAAGACGCAGCCGTTCCCGACGAAGCCGTTGCCTTACGAACGTCAGGGGATCACGGAAGACGAGTTGATCGATTTCACGCCTCAACTGCGGAAGGAAGCGCTGGCGATCGTCAAGAAGTACGATCGTGGCCCGCTTTACACGCCGCCGTCGCTGAAGGGGACGATCAATCTGCCGGGCTGGGCGGGCGGCTCCAACTGGCAGGGGGCGGCGTTCGATCCCGAGACCGGAATGCTGTATATTCCCTCGATAACGACGGCCATCGTCGTCGATCTGGCGAAGACGAAGCCGGGCAAATCCGATTTCGCCTACGAACGCTCCCTGAAAGGCCGGATCGACGGGCCGGAAGGTCTGCCGCTGGTGAAGCCGCCCTGGGGACGCATCACCGCCATCGATCTGAACAAGGGAGAACATGCGTGGATGACGCCGCTCGGGACGGGACCGCGCGATCATCCGGCCCTGAAGGACGTCAAGGGACTGGCGGAACGTCTGGGCTCGCCGCAGCGCGGGCACGTTCTTTGCACAAAAACCTTGCTGTTCGCGGGACAGGAAGGCAACATCGAGAAGATCATCGGCATGATCCGCGACGGCAAGGGCCTGGAGGCGATGACGGCCAAGAAACTCGCCGAGGCGAAACTGCGAGCCTTCGACAAGAAGACGGGCGACCTGGTGGCCGAGATTCAACTGCCGGAGAACGTCACGGGCGCACTCATGACTTACAAGGTCGGCAAGAAGCAGTTCATCGTCTTTCCGGTCGGCGGATTGTTCGCGCCGGATGAACTGATCGCGGTCAGCATACCCGAAGACAAATGATGAATGCGGACAAATTCATCATTCATCATTCATCATTCATCATTTGAGGTGAGTCATGGACATCATCGTCGGCATCGACCTCGGGACAACCAACAGCGAGGTTGCCTACCTGCGCGCCGGCCAGCCGTACGTCTGTCCCGATGAGGAAGGCGATCCCATCCTGCCGTCGTTCGTCGGCATGTCCGACGACGGACGCTTGCTTGTCGGCAAGGCTGCCCGCAATCAATGGGTGCTGGCCCCCGAACGGACCGTCAAGTCCGTCAAGCGCAAGATGGGCCGCGATGAGACCGTCAAGCTCGGCGATCAGGAGTATCGCCCGCAGGAAATCTCCGCGATGATCCTGCGCGAACTCAAGGACCGAGCCGGCCGCGTCATCGGCCAACCCGTCAACAAAGCCGTCATCACCGTCCCTGCCTACTTCAACGACGCCCAACGCCAGGCGACCAAGGAAGCGGGGGAACTGGCCGGCCTCGAAGTCGTGCGCATCCTCAATGAGCCGACGGCCGCCTCGCTGACGTACGATCCCAGCCAGGACCATTTGCGGCGCATGCTCGTCTACGATCTCGGCGGCGGCACCTTTGACGTCTCCATCGTGCAGTCGCAGGCCGGCGTCGTCGAGGTGCTGTCCAGCCACGGCGACACGCAACTCGGCGGCGATGACTTCGACGATCTGCTCTTCAACAATGTCTGCGAGCGGTTCCAGGCCGAACACGGCGTCGATCTGAAGGCCAACCTCATCCAGCGCTCGCGCGTCCTTCGCGCGGCGGAGGCGGTCAAGCGGCAACTGTCGTTTCATCCCTTCGCCCGGCTTGAAGAGGAGTTCATC
>JBBRIK010000924.1:0-3397 GCA_038221045.1 Gemmatales bacterium | reverse complement strand
ACGCGCCACTCGCGCCGAATGCTTTTGCCGTCGCCGTTGAGCCGCCAGTGCGGCACGGCCTTGAGATGCTCCTTCACTTCGCCGGCGTCGAGGGCGGGTACTTCGCCCTCGCACGGTTTGCAGTGCTTGCTTGCCAGTTCGCTCGTGCTGATGGCCATCGCTTGCCTCCTCAGGAATGGGTCCGGGTATTCTATCGCAATGCGTCCGCATATAGTCTCAGAGGCGAGCGGGGCCAGTTATGGCCCCGGTTTCACGAACTACAGGGGCCATTACTGGCCCGCTCGCCGGGCGAATCAGACTTAGCTTCACTTCAGCCAGCGGGCGAACCATTCGAGCGCTGCCTGTCTCTGCTCTGCCGTGACCGTGTGGCCGACCTCGACGACTATGACGCGAAGATGATCGCCGGCGTCGGCCGCCTTGAAGGCTTTCTCCGCCTCCGCAATGGCCAACTTCGCCCCGCCATACGGACAGTTGCCGTCCTTGGTCCCGCTCAGGATCAACAGCGAACGGCCCGCGAAGAGCCGCAGCATGCTCGGACAATCGAACTGATCGAGAATGCCAGGGATCACCTTGTCCCACAGCGCCCGGCACACCTTCTGATTGACCTCCGACTCGCCCAGGTCCTTCGCGGCCGCATCGTGAGCGGCCTTGATCGTCCGCGCCCGACCCTGCCACTTGTCGTTCTCCAGGCTCCAGCGGAAACACTGCACGGCGATGGCGGGGACTGCCACCTTGATGCGTTCGTCCACGGAGGCGGCCAGCCAGGTCTCGATGCCGCCCATGCTGAAACCAATCATGCCCAGTTTCTCGGCATCGACGTCGTCGCGCGTGAGGAGATAATCGACGGTCCGCCAAAGGTCCCAGCAGGTGTCGTAGTAGAAGGGGTGTTCCATCGGCATGCCCGGTTTCGCCTTCCAGGCCCGGACGATGGCCTCGTTGTACGCGGTTGCTCCCTTGGCACCGCCTGAACGCTCGCCGTGATAGCGCGCGTCGATGGCGACGCCGATGATATTTCGCTTCGCCAGTTCGGTCATGAAGCCGGTCTCGTTCTTGGCGCTGCCTCCGGTGCCGTGCAGGACAATGACGGCCGGCAACTTCTTGGGCTCCCCCTTCGCTGGCCGGACGATCAGCACCGGAACGCGCTCGATGCCTCCGCCTGCCTTCTTCTCACTGGCGAAGGTCAGCGACTCGTGGACGAAGCCATCCCTGGCAATGGTCGTATTGACTGTCTTAACGTCGAGCGGCACCTTGGGCCGGTCGAGCAATTTCAGGAACGCGGCTCGCACCGCAGCCGGCGCGGGATAGCTCTTCGCCTCGTCGGCCCGAAGTGGAGACGAGAGAATCACGACCACAAGGCTGAGCAACAATCGCAAATGCATGGCAATCACCCGAGTTCGTTTGTGAGGCCCTGGAACGCCAGAGAGCCTTCCCCTGTCATTTGCTCCCGGCAACGAGGAAGCCCGTCAGCGTACTCAAGAAGCGCTGCCGGGACTGCAAATCGGCCAGGTGCCGTAGCCAGGACTGCCCTTCCGCCGCCGTCAACTTTCCCTGAGAGACAGCCCGTTCTACCGTCGTGGTCCCGATCAGGAGATCGGCCAGCGCCGGCGTCAGGATCAGCGTGTGCGGCGTGACGGAGACGTCCTTCAGGCCCAGGTCCTGAAGGATCGCCGGAATGTGACGACCGAGCCAGCCATTGCGGACACTATCGCACCAACAGTGAATAACCTTGCGGGCCAGCGTTCGATCCTCGGCGTCGATCACGATGGTCTCGAAATCGACTTCATACACGGCGAGGCGCCCCCCTGATTTGGCCACGCGCAACATCTCGGCCAGCGCCCGCTGCGGATCGGGGACATGCATGAGACTGCGATCGGCCAGACAGCCATCGAAGCTCGCGGTCTCGAAGGGCAGATTCAGGGCGTCGGCGGCGTGAAACTCGACAGGCACAGAGTCGCTCTCGGCGCGTTTCCGCGCCTCGGCGACCATCGCCTGGCTGTTATCGACGCCGACGACTCGACCCCGTTCGCCGACGAATCGGGCTATTTGGCGGGCATCGTCGCCGGTGCCGCAGCCCACATCGAGGAGGCGATGGCCTTCCTTGACGGCCAGCAAGCGGATGAGCAATTGCTTGTACTGTTGGAACGAAGTTTCCGCGCAGGCCGCATCGAGGAAGCGGACGAAGTGGCCCGTATCCGCCGTCTGATCAATGCTGCCGAACTCGGAGAGACTGGTCTGCCCCATCATTGCTCCTTCCCGAAAGTGGAAGTCATTCCCGTCTCACGGGGGGAAGTTTCCAGGTGCCGTCGAGGAGTCCCTTGCGTGGCAGGTAGGCTCGCAACATCAGGGTGAAGTCTCCCGCCGGCGCAGGCAGCCAGTTGGCCTCGCGATCCTTCCCCGGCGACTCGTGCTGGATGAGGATATCGAGCGAGCCATCCGGGTTGAAACGCAGTCCCTCGGTGCGGTCGCCTATCGAGTAACGCTTCAGCGGATTGGCGGCGAGCAAACGCTCGGGCAGCCGGTACATCGTGAGCGACCAGAAGGCATCCACGGGAGGAAGTTGGCCCTTCTCGAAGTGAAGGACGTAACGGCGTTTGCCGTCGAGGGGCTTCCCATAATCGTCCAAAGCACCGCTGCTGATGTACACGGCGTCCTCGGGCGACAGGCTGGCCAGGGCTGTCCGCGCCACTTCCGCGCGGAGCAGATAGTTGTCGCCATAGTTCCCGATGCCGGCGGGGGGCCAGTACCAGCCGGCGATTAAAGGACGCAGCCGCCGCGACGAAGCCGCGATCATCTGCTCGCCGACGCGGATGGCCCGCCGCAGTCCCTTCGCCGTCGCCGGATCGAGGTCCTTTGCCTGGAACGTCCTGTCAGGCCCCACGTCGATTCGTCCAAACAGGCTTATCAGGGCGGCCTCGCGCGCTGGCGGCGGGTTCTCATGCAGAGCGTGATTGAGCAGATGAAAGAAATTGAGGGGATTCTCGAGATCGAACGGCGGCGGCTCGGGTTTCCGTTCGGGGAGCCTGTCCGTCTTCGGTTTGCCCCACGCGCTGAGCGGCGTCAGGGTGTACTGGTTCTGCAGTACCTGGACGGCGGGCAGGTCTTTCGGGCCATCGATGAGAGTGCGGCCGATGAGCCAGACGACCGGAGTCGGCGAGTCGATGCGCTTGACGCCCTCGGGCAGCGTCCCTTTCCAGCCGGGTCCAGTGAGAGCGAAGTCGCCTCCCTTCGCTCCCGCCGTGCGCTTACCGATGGCGGCGACGTTGTTGGTGTAGAAGTCCATCACCTGAAAGACGTGATAGCGGTCCCTCAGGGCGGGCAGATGGAGGACGATCGGCTCGCGGGCCAGATCGAGCCAGGCGGCGGAATAGAGGGTGTCATTGTTCGGTGATACGACGCC
>JBBRIK010000923.1:0-3399 GCA_038221045.1 Gemmatales bacterium | reverse complement strand
GAATGTGTAGGTCGTCGTCGTCTTGTAGTCCTTGCCTGGCCGCAGGATCGTCGAGGGAAAATCCGGTTTGTTCGGCGAGTCGGGGAAGTGCTGCGTCTCCAGGCAGAAGCCGAAGCGATGCTTGTAGACCTTCTCGCCCTTGCCGACATTCGTGCCGTCGAGGAAATTGCCGGTGTAGAACTGCAAGCCCGGCTCCGTCGTTAGCACTTCCATCACTCTTCCACTTTTCGGCTCCACGACACGAGACGCGAGTGCCAGTTCGCCCGCCTTGTGATTCAGGACGAAGTTGTGATCGTATCCCTTGCCGCGCCGGATCTGTTCGTCGTCCGCGTCGATGCGCTTGCCGATGGCGATGGCCTTGCGGAAGTCGAGCGGCGTTCCCTCGACGCTCTGCAATTTGCCTGTCGGAATTAGCCCCGCATCGACCGGCGTGAAACGATCGGCGTCGATCATCAACTCGTGGCCCAGGATGTCGCCGTTGCCCTCACCGGCCAGGTTGAAGTACGAGTGATGCGTCAGATTGACCGGCGTTGCCTTGTCCGTCGTCGCCTGATAGTCGATCTGCAATGCATTCTTGTTCGTCAGCGTGTAGGTGACCGTGACCGTCAGCGTGCCGGGATAGCCCTCGTCGCCATCCTTGCTGACGTGGGAAAACGCGACGGACGGCCCATCGTCTCCGTCAGTCGATTTTGCCGTCCAGACTGCCTTGTCAAATCCCTTGACGCCGCCGTGCAGGTGATTGTCGCCATTGTTCTTCGCCAGGGTGTACTTCTTGTCGTCGAGCGTGAACGTCCCCTTGGCGATGCGGTTTCCATATCGACCGACGGTGGCGCCGAAGAACGGATGACCGGCCAGGTAGCCGTCGAGCTTGTCGAAGCCGAGAACGACGTCCTCGAACTTGCCCTTGCGATCCGGTGCCGTCAGCGAGACGAGAATCGCACCGTAGGTGCTGATGCTCGCCTTCATCCCCTTGGCGTTGGTCAGCACGAAAAGCGAAACGGGTTGATCGTCGGATGACTTGCCGTACTTCTGCTGTTCCACTTTCGCCTCCGCTGCCCCGGCCATTCCGGCGAGGAGGAGTCCGGCGGCCAGCCATCGCGTCATCGAGTTGCGTCTCATGGAGAGTTTCCCTTCCGGTCGATTCAGTGTAGTTTCGAGATCGGCTGCACGCCGCCGGGCAAGATCGGCGAGGGCCGGCCGGCGAGATCGTAGATCATCGCGTGCGGATCGATGCCCAGGTTGCGATAGATCGTCGCCAGCACGTCGGGATAGGGGATCGGCTCGTCCTTCGCGACAGCGGCGACGGCGTCCGTCGAGCCGATGACCTGGCCGACCTTCATGCCGCCGCCGGCCAGCAGGGCGCTGTTGACGCGCGCCCAGTGATCGCGTCCCGCGTCCTTGTTGATCTTCGGCGTCCGTCCGAATTCGCCCCAGACCAGCACCGTTACGTCCCTATCAAGGCCGCGCGAATAGACGTCCTCAATCAGCGCCGAGATGCCTTGATCGAACAGCGGCAGATGACTGCGCAGATACTTGAAATTGCCGCCGTGGGTATCCCAGAAGCCGTACGCGACCGTGACGCAGCGCGCTCCCGCCTCGACGAGCCGGCGCGCCATCAGCAGTTGATCGTTCCACATTGGAGCACCGTCGCCCAGGTGCTTCGGCGAGCCTCGTCCATAGCGCTCGCGCACCTTGTCGGACTCCTTCGTCACGTCCAGGGCTTCAACCAACTTGCTCGACGACAGGACGTCGAAGGCCTTCTCATGGAAGGTGTCCGTGGCCCCGTTCGCCTTGCGGAAGGCGTCGAGGTTGTCGAGCAACAACTTGCGATCGGACAGACGATCGGCGGGAACGGCAAGGTTCTTCATGATCGCCACTTCCTCACCGTCGATGCGGACGGGAGAGGCGGAGCGGCCCAGCTTGCCGGGAGCGGGACTGTTGTACGGCTTGTGCTGCATCGTCGGGAACAGATCGACGAACGATGGCACGAGCGGATCGACGGGTCCAAGGACGCGCGAGATGACGCAGCCAATGTGAGGCCGTTTCTCGCGCTGGGCCGTGTTCATGACTGTCCCGGTCATGTTCTGCCAACTCGAATGCTCATCGGCCCAGCCGACGAGCGACCGCAGCAGGGCGACGCGATGCATCGACTTCGCCATCTTCGGCAACAACTCGGAAACCTGCAGGCCGGGGACGCTGGAGGAGATCGGCTTGAACTCGCCGCGCACCTCGGCGGGCGAAGCCGGCTTGAGATCGAACGTGTCCTGGTGCGCAAGTCCGCCCGACAGGTAGACCATGATAACGCTCTTGTTCGAGCGTCGAATGCCCGCCTGTGCCTCGGCCTGGAACAGCGACGGCAGCGACAGTCCACCCAGAGCCAGCCCGCCGACTTGCAGGAACGAGCGCCGCGATAGGCCGTCGCAGAATCGTCCCGAAGAACCGAGTAGGGTGAGCATGGAAATGACTCCGAGGCCGGCCGGCGGGATTCGAGGCGGGGTGGGCTACCCATTCTTCTTACCCGGAAACAGCAAAAGAGGGTAGGCCATCCACCCCGTCCTTCAGGGCGGGGAAGACTACGTCAGTGGATGTCCGCTGTAGGCCGCCCACAAAGCGTCAATGGGATGGGCCACGATGAAGCCGGGCCGTTCTTTCCGCAGGTAGCGATAGATTTGCAGCAGACAGCCAACGTTGCCGCTGAAGACCGCCTCGGCTCCCGTCGCCAGGATGTTCCGGGCCTTTCGTTCGCCCAGCGTCTGCGACATTTCCGGCTGCGTCAGATTGTAACTCCCCGCCGCGCCGCAGCAGTGCTCGTTCTCGCTGAGAGGAAGCAGTTCCAGGCCGGGGATCAGACTCAGCAGTTGCCGCGGCTGCGAACGGATCTTCTGGCCGTGGCTCAGTCCACAGGCGTCATGATAGGTCGCCCGGAGCTTCAGGGGATGTTCCGGCTGGATCGGCCCCAAATCAACGAGAAACTCGTGAATGTCGCGCACCTTGCGAGCGAAATCCTCTCCCGTCTCTTCGTGCGGCGTGCCGTGGAGCAGATGGCCGTACTCCTTCAACACTGGGCCGCAGCCGCCCGCATTGTTGATGATCGCGTCGAGCGGTTCAGTCCCAAACGCCTCGCAGTTTGTCGCCGCAAGCTGCTGGGCCGGCTCGACCAGTCCGGCGTGAAAGTGCAGCGCGCCGCAACAGACCTGACGGCGCGGGATGACAACCTCGCAGCCATTCTTCCGCAGCACGCCGATGGTGGCGACGGTTGTCTGTGGGAAGAAAGCGTCCGCGGCGCAGCCCACCATCAGGCCGACACGCGCGCGCCGCTTGCCCTCTGCCGGGAACATCTCCGGCAGCTTGCCGTGATGCGGTTGCAACTTCGGCACCATCTCCTGCATCCGTCGCAGC
>JBBRIK010000922.1:0-3401 GCA_038221045.1 Gemmatales bacterium | reverse complement strand
TGCTCGGCATCACGGCGGTCAGCCTGGCCCGGCACGCCTTCACGCACTGGGGCCATGTTGTCGTCGCCGCCATCGCCTTCCTGCTGGCCGCGCGAACGAAGATTCATCCCGTTGTGATCCTCGCCGGCGGCACACTCCTCGCGCTACTCCTGAGCAGACTTCCGCCAGGATGACGATTTTGTAATCTTCGCGTCATGCTGGCGTCAGGTTGCCCTGTTAGGTTTGCAGGATGGGGGAGCTTCTCGCGGATCGCGTAATCGGGAGAGAAGGATGCGAACGCTCGGCGTGGGAGTCTTGCTGCTCGTTGCGTTGGGAGCTGGCTGGACCGCCCGCGTGTGGCTGGCACCTGCCTCGGCCACTGATGAGGACGGGGGCAACGTCGTGCGCGTCGCACAGGGGCGACTGGAGCAATCCGTCAAGGCGCGCGGGATCGTCAAACCCGCGCCGAACGCGCTCATCCGCATCGGTTTTCCCATGCCCAAGGACGTGTCGCGCCGGATTGCCAAACTGCCCTGGGCCGAGGGCGATGAGGTCAGGAAGGGAGAACTCCTGGCCCAACTCGACTGCGCCGACCTCCAGGCCACCCGCGACCAACTGACCGCCGAGGTCCACGTCGCCGAGCGGAAGCTGGCCGCCCTCCGCAAGTCGGGTCCGCTGGAGGTCCGCACCGCCGCGGCGACCCGCAATCAGGCGAAATCCCAGTTGGACCTGGCCGAGAAGAACCATATCCGGCTCGACCGGCTCGTCCCGAGAGGGGCCGCCAGCACCCAGGACTTGGAGACGGCTGTCAGCGACCTGGCCGTCGCGAAGGCGCGCGTCGCGCAGACGGCCGCCGCCGCCGAGCAGATCGAGGCCCGCGTCGAGACGGACATCGCGACCCTCGAAGCCCAACTCAAACTGGCGCAGGCGACTCTTCAAACCATCGAAGTGCAGATCGGCTGGAGCACCCTGTACGCCCCGCACTACGTCCAGGTCTTCGCCGTTCATCAGCAGCAAGGCGAACTGACCGGCAACACGCCCGGCGCGCCCGTGCTGACGCTCCTCGACGCGAAGGGCTTGCAGGTCCACCTTTACGTCGATGAGAACGACCTGGGGCGCGTCCGCGCCGGGCAACTGGTCCGCCTGCGGGTCGAGGCCCATCCCGATCGGGTCATCGAAGGCAAGATCGTCCGTCT
Source organism: Gemmatales bacterium (assembly GCA_038221045.1). Classification (GTDB taxonomy): domain Bacteria; phylum Planctomycetota; class Planctomycetia; order Gemmatales; family Gemmataceae; genus JBBRIK01. Next base: position 2,226 of record JBBRIK010000922.1, on the reverse strand, counting down.
GCTGCCACGCGCTCTGTTGCAGGAGAACGTCGTCTACTATCTGGCCGTTGTCGAGCCGCTGGAAAGCCAGAAGACACTGCTGCGGGCCGAGATGACGACGCAGGCGAGCATCCAGGCCGGCGTCAAGGAGAACGTGCTATGGCTTCCGCCGTCCGCACTCCGGGCGCGGCCAGAAGGCTGGTACGTCCTCAAGCGAGGACCAGGCGGCAGGGTCGAGGTTCCGGTGAAGATTGGCTGGAAGGGTGAAGGCCGCGTGGAACTCGTTGAAGGGGTGGCCGAGGGCGATGAGGTCATTGTGGGACCATGAGCCAGGAGGGAACGCCGTGCTGATTGATGCAATGGACCTGCGGAAAACATACCGCGACAGTAGGGGGAAGGTTGTCGAGGCACTGCGCGGGGTGAACCTGCACGTCGCGCCGGGCGAGTTCGTGGCCGTCTCGGGGGCTTCAGGTTGCGGTAAATCCACCCTGCTGAACGTGCTGGGCTGCCTGGACCGCGCCGACGCGGGCAAGTATCGGTTTGACAGGGAGGACATCAGCGACTGGCCCGAACGCCGCCGGGCCGAACTGCGCAACCGCCGCCTCGGGTTCGTCTTCCAGAGCTTTCACCTTCTCCCTTTCTTGACCGTCGCGGAGAACGTCCGGCTCCCCTATCTCTACAGCGCCGGCGGGAAGATGCCTGAGCCGGGGCGCGTTGGCGAGTTGCTGAAGGCTGTTGGCCTGGAGGGCGTCGAAGGCCGCTATCCCGGCGAACTGTCGGGCGGCCAGCAGCAGCGCGTGGCCATTGCCCGCGCCCTGGTAAACGAGCCGCACCTGATCCTGGCCGACGAGCCGACCGGCAACCTGGACGCGGCCACGGCGCAGAGCGTCCTCGACGTCTTCGAGCAACTCGTCCGTCAGGGCAAGACGGTCGTGCTGGTGACCCACGATCCTGCCGTTGCCAGCCGCGCGCATCGCCAGATCAACATGAATGCCGGGCAGATCAGCTCCGACAGCGCTGCAAAGGAGGCCCAGCCATGAGTGCGGCAAGGAACCTGTCGGCGGCCCTCCAGGTGGTCCGGGCGCAGAAGACGCGCGCGCTCCTGCTCGCCTTGCCCGTGGCGGCCAGTGTAGCGCTGGCACTGGGAACCCTGGCCATCGACCAGGGGCTGGCCGCCAAGGCCGGGGAAGCGGCTCGCAGTTTCGGCCAGAACGTGATCTCCATCCGTTCCGGGCAGCGTGTGATCGCCGGCCAGAGCGGCGCGTTCAGCACCCTGACCGAGGACGACGAGAAGGCGCTCCGGGAACGGCTCCTTGGGCGCGGCGCGAAGGCCGTCGAGGGAACCTGCGTCGAGAATAACGTTCCGGTCAGCGCCAGCGGCAAGAACGGGGTCTACCAGGTCTTCGCCGTGCGGCCCGGCTGGGCGGAAGTGCGGCAGTTCGGTGCGGCCAGGGGAGAGTTCCTCGATGACACCGATGCCCGACGCCGCGTCTGTCTCCTCGGCCAGACGGCCGCCCACGAGTTGTTCGGTGGGCGTGATCCAATAGGTGAGGAGGTGCTGATTAACCAGGAGCCATTCAAGGTCAAGGGCGTCCTCGTCTCCAAAGGGGCCAGCCCAGCCGAGGGGGACCGTGACGCCCGTATCGTCGTGCCGCTCCTTGTCTACCAGCGGCGCAAGTACCAGCAGCGATCCTTGCTCGACCAGCTCCTCGTCCAGTCGTCCAGCGAGGCGCACGACGCCCTTGACCGGCTGGAGACGGAAATCCGCGCCGTCCTGCGTGAGCAGCACGGGCTGGCATCCGAGCAGGCGGACAACTTCGTCATCCGCCGGCCGGAGCAGATCGCGGAGGAGTCGCGGGGTGTGTCGCGCGCCGTCTTCCTGCTTCTGCTCGGCCTGGCCGGTGTGTGTGCCTTGGTGACAGTGGTGGTCATCGTGGTCGTCTCAGGTCAGGCGCTCCGCGCCCGGCGTGGCGAGATCGGCCTGCGGCGGGCGCTGGGGGCGATGCCGGCAGACATCCTCCAGCAGGTATGGTTTGAGGGGCTGGCAGTCAGCCTGCTTGGCGGCCTCTTCGGCCTGGTCTTGGGCCTGGCGGGAGCGTGGGGACTCGCCTCCTGGAGACAGCTTGCCTTCCGTCTTGACGCGCTGGTCTGGGCCGCGCCAGCAGCCGTGATCGTACTAGCGTCGCTGGCTGGCCTGTTCCCCGCCCGCGCAGCGGCGCGGCTCGATCCGTCCGTCGCCTTGCGGAC
>JBBRIK010000921.1:0-3410 GCA_038221045.1 Gemmatales bacterium | reverse complement strand
CATCGTCATCGAGGATTTCCACGTCGTCCTCGATCCGCCGCAACGCTCCGCCGCCTGGCGCGAACCGCTCGAACTGCGTCTGCCAATCGTCCGCTGGCGACATGGCGAAGAGCAGCATCTCGCCTATGTTCCCGCCCTCGGCATCGAGGTCATCGCGACCAACGATGCCGAGATGAAACGCCTGCTGCCGCAGCACGTCAAGGCGGCCCTCCTGCGCCGCAAACTGATGACGCTGGCGAAACTCGCTCCTCTGCAACGCACACGCAAACTCGAACTCGAACCGCTTGAGATCGCCATTCACCTGCCGACGCCGCGCCAGCGGGCCGAGGAGGCGGAGAACCAGAAGGAAGACCCGAATAAGGCGCTCAAGGAAGTGGGCGCCGACCTGACAGGGCAATCGCTGGCCGAGGCGTTCGAGGTGGGCGAAACCGTCGCGCGTGTGGCCGAGGTCCTCACCTCAAAGACGCCGCACTCGGTCCTCCTCGTCGGACCTTCAGGCGTCGGCAAGACCGCGATTGTCCATGAGCTGGTCCGTCGCCGGCACGAACTCGGCCTCGGCCGTACTCCCTTCTGGGCGACGAGCGGCTCGCGTCTGGTGGCGGGTATGTCGGGCTTCGGCATGTGGCAGAAGCGCTGTCAGGACGTGTTGCGCGAGGCGTCGAAATCGAAGGCGATCCTTCACGTCGGCAACCTCATGGAGTTGATCGACGTCGGCAAGAGCGAGTTCCGCTCGCAGGGCATCGCCTCGTTCCTGCGGCCCTACCTGGCGCGCGGCGACCTGCTGACGCTCGCGGAGTGTCTGCCCGAACAGAAGCCGCTCATCGAACGGCAGGATCCGCACTTGCTCCAGGCGTTCGTCGAGATCCGCGTCGAAGAACCGGACCGCCAGCGCGGGCAGGCCATCCTCGCGAGTAGCACGCTGGCGGCCGCCCTCCATCGGCCGCGCTCGTCGCCCTTCCCGCTCGAAGCGGACGCCCTGGAGACGCTCGACACCCTCCATCGCCGCTATGCCACCTACTCGGCCTATCCAGGCCGGCCGCTGCGCTTCCTGCGCAACCTGCTCACCGATCTGTCGCTGCATGCCACGTTGAGCGCCGGCGATGTGACGGCGGCTTTCGCGCGCGAGACCGGCTTGCCGTTGTTCCTGCTCGACGATCGGCTGCCGCTCGATCTCGACGAGGCGAAACGCTGGTTCGCCGCTCGCGTCATCGGCCAGGCCGAGGCGCTGGACCTCGTCGTCGATCTGCTGGCGACCGTGAAGGCGCGATTGGCCCGGCCGCGCAAGCCGATCGCGTCGCTGTTGTTCATCGGGCCGACGGGCGTGGGCAAGACGGAGATGGCGAAGGCCCTGGCCGGCTTCCTCTTCGGCAGCGCTCAGCGCCTGACACGCTTCGACATGAGCGAGTATGCCGATCCGTTCGCGGTGCAACGCCTCATCGGCGGCACGGGCAGCGCCGAGGGGCTGTTGACGGCGAAGGTCCGCGAGCAGCCGTTCTCGGTGGTGCTGCTCGACGAGTTCGAGAAGGCTCATCCCCAGTTGTTCGATCTGCTGTTGCAGGTGCTGGGTGAGGGCCGGCTGACCGATGCGTCGGGCCGGCTGGCCGACTTCAGCAACAGCGTCGTCATCATGACGTCGAACCTCGGCGCCGCGACCTATCAGCAGGGAACGGCCGGGTTCGCCGGCCTGTCGCCGGGCGCGAACGAGGAGGCGCGGAAGCATGCGAAGGAGCATTTCGTTCGCGAGGTGCAGGCGTTCGTCCGTCCCGAACTGTTCAATCGCATCGATCGAATCGTGCCGTTCGCGCCGCTCGACGAGGCGACGATTCTCGGCATCGCCCACCGGCAACTCGAACTGCTTCAAGGGCGTGACGGCGTGCGCTATCGAGGCGTGGCCCTGAACGTCATGGAGGAGGTGGCGGCCTGGCTGGCGCGGAAGGGCTACGACGTCCGCTATGGCGCGCGGCCTCTGAAGCGGGCCATCGAGCGCGAGCTGCTGGCGCCCCTGGCCGAGATGATGAACGACTACACGGCGGACACGCCGCTGCGTGTGGCCGTGACGATGAAGGATGCGCTGCCTCACATTCTCGTCCGCGCTCGCACCGACGAGGAGGGCCGGCAGGTTGCGGCCGGCGGCACGGACACGAACACCGCCAAACTGGCGACGGCTTGCGTTGAGTTACGGCGACAGGTGCAGGCCCTGAGCCGTTGTTCGGAGATGCGTGAGGTCCTCAACGAGATATTCCGTCTGGAACGCATCGAGAAACGGCAGCGGGAGGGCAAGCGCAACGCCTTCAGCGAGGACGCGCGCGGGCTGACGAAACTGCCCCACTATCGCGATCTGCGCGACGACATGAACGAGCAGATGCGCCTGGCCTGCGCCCGCGAAGATGAGGTCGTTCTCGGCTTACAGGGTGAAGGGCCGCTGGACGTCGAGGCATTGTCGGCTTCACGCGACGAGGGAGAAAAGCGTCTGGATGCGTTGTTGCGTGAGTTGTACGTCCTGCGTTTCGATCAGCCCGACGAAGTGACGCTGACCATCTTCAGCGAAGAGCCGGAGCCGCTTTGGGCGCTGACGGCGGCCTATGCGGAGATCGTCGATCAGCTCAAGGGGACGTATGAGCTATGGCAGTTCCTGCCGGAGCGCGAGGGCCGTGACGAGCATTCCTCGCCGGAACGACGCCGGGTGATCGAGCCGCTGAAGACGCTCGGCGGCGCTGACCATGCGGTCGTGCAGTGGTGGGATCGCAAGACGATGCGCAATCGCGGCGACGTGGTGGTGGTCAAGGCACGCGAGGGGGTGATCGGCATGACCCTCCGCATCGTGGCGGTTCAGGCGTTTCCACTGTTCGCGCCGGAAGCGGGGCTACAGCAGTTCATCTCGACGCGCATGGGCGGCAAGTGCCTGGTCGAGGCGAGTCCGTTGTCGTTGCATGGAGTGAAGGAGAATACGTTCTATCTGCCGCCGGCCGGCATCGAGCGCCGCGGTGCGATCGGCGGACAGCCGAAGCGGCGGATCATTCATGTCGAGCGCGGTATGGTCGAGGACGTGCAACTCGCTCGCAAGCAGACTTGGGACGGCAACTCGCTGATGCCACTCATCGCGGCGTTGATGGAGGAGAATTTACGGAACAATGCCCGTGGATTGCTGACGCCCTGAAGCGGAGACTATTCCGGCGTGTTCGTGCATGCCTCGTCCTAGGTCGTCCGTCCTTGGAAGAGTACTCTCATGAGAATTGTATCGCAGCATTCTTCCTTTGGACAAGACCTCACTCCAAGACGTGATGAATGATGGCAAAGAGTTCTTCTTTGTCCTCGTCTGCTGCTGTAGCCTCGTAGATTGCCTCCGCTGCTGCTGCAAAACGCTTTTCACCGACAGAGAACCATAGAGCCGCGACTGCTCGAGCTTGACT
>JBBRIK010000920.1:0-3415 GCA_038221045.1 Gemmatales bacterium | reverse complement strand
CGGATAAACTGGTTACAGTGAGGGAAAAGTAGTGGACAAAAGAGTTAAGTAATGGAAACTTGAACACTTATAGAGCTACATCTCCTTGCAGTGCAATGAGTTAGAATTTTGCTCATTTGTACATTATGCGTAATGTGGGTGGCTACTTGTCTTTTATTCATCATTCATCATTCATCATTCATCATTTGACTTCAGGCCGTGGGCAGCAGTTTGCGTTGATCGAGAGCGTGGCCGAGGAAACGCAGCAGAGGGCCGCCTGGTCCCAGACGAATCCAGTCGCCCGCTTCGAGTGCTTTTTGCCCGACGACCGGACGTTCGTTGACGAATGTTCCATGCCGGCTCAGATCGTGTAGCACGAAGCCGCCGCGCTCGCTGGCGATCTTGCAGTGCTGGCCTGAGATCGAAGGATACTCGACCGTCTCGAAGACCAGGTCGCAGCGCGGCTCGCGTCCCAGCACGAAAAGAGCCGAATGGAAGAGATGCTCGCAGCCGCGATATTGCAGGCGAGCGGGGCCGATGGCCGGCGAGTGCGCTTCGAGCAGCGGTGCGGCATCGAGGTGGCCCGTTCGCAGCGTGCCGGTCTGCCAGCGGGCGGCAAGGTCGAGGACTGCATTCGCGATCGCATCCGGGCCGAGAATGCGAACAGGGGCCGCGCCGCCCTCGGGCGAGGTCAGCGAGGTAGACAGACGCTCGAGGGCCGGTACAAGGCCGGGCAGTCGAGCGACGGCCGAGTTCAGCACAATGGTGCGAACGGTGCCATGCGCCGCCGCTGCCTCGATGGCTGCCTCGAAGGCGACAAGGGCGCGATCGAGCAGCGGCCGGCATGAGGCGATTACCTCGGACGGATTCAGCGGGAGTTGCAGCGACCATGCCTTCAGCGTCACCTCGGCGGGCCGGCCTTCATGACAGGCGAGTAAGAGACCATCGAGTTGATCGTGCAGCGCCTGTTCCGCTTCTGCCGAATCGCGCGGATCGCGACGGCTCCAGAGGACGCAGGCATCGGCAACGGTGTCGAGCAGACGCTCTTTCCAGGCCGTCAGACCGAGCGCAAGATGAGGCTCGCCATGAACGACCCGCGCGAATCCGCTTTCGACGTCCACAAGGGTCCAGGTCAGGGCGTGATCGTCGATGTCGGCCACGAGGGTGAGACCCTCCCAGACTTGCTGGGCGTGGGCCGTCAGGACGGCTGCGACGCTGGCATCGACTGTGCCGAAGAACTTCATTCGCGATTGTTCGGCCGCCTTGCGGACCAGGGTGCGCTGGTCGGGGAAGAGATAGCCGGGGATTGCGATGGCGACGGCATTGTGCTTGCCGACGCGGGCGGCGACCTGATCGAACAGCAGGCCGAGAGCGCGAGCGGCGTCGATGCGGAAGCGCGGGCTGGTCCATTCGCGGCGGTCGCCCAGATGCGGCAGGAAACCGACGCAGGCAAGGTGCGGCGAACGCCGGCAGAGGGCGAGTCCTGCCTGTCCCGGCAACGGCGTCCGCCCTTCGAGATTGAGGGCGAGCGGCAGGTCAGCGGATGCTCCGTCGAGGGCGGCGGGGCGTCCTTCGCGCGGCGACGAGGCCTGAAGCGCGCGAATCCGGGTGGCGTTCACGTCGAGAGCGACCAGCGTCATGTTGCGTCTCCATCGCGAAACGGGTCAATCGGCGGCGGCGCTGACCGGAGTGGGATCGTACAGCCGGGCGACCATGTTCTCGAGACAGTATTGCTGGCAATCGAGAACCAGCCCCTCCTCGTCGCGCTGAACGCGATGCAGGAGGAACATCAAGGGCAGACTGACGACCAAGGCGACGAGCGTTGTATCAAAAGCATAGTACAGATTCCCGATGGCGAGCTTGGGATCGGCCATGCTCATGCCCAGGCCGCGCACGGTGCCAAGGAAGCCGATGGCCGGGATGGCCCAGGCGAGATAGTGGACCGTGGACATGCTGGAGACGAGCCGGCCCATCTCGACGTCGGCCTGCGTCCGCACAGCCTCGTTGGCGTCCACTCCCGAGCGCGTGATGGCGTAGCGATTCAGAGCGAGCCGGATCATGTTCCCCAGGATGTACGGCTTGTTCCGCGTCGTCTGGTCGAGTTTACGCTGGAGGGGACGAGCGTCCTCGGGCAAAATGCGCGTGCCTTCTTCGGTCGGCAGCAGATCGAACCCAAAGGCCCGGCGCTGACGCTGGACTTCAAGATAACGAGAGAGCAGGATGAACGCCCCCCAGACGAAGGCGCAATAGCAGGCGATCTTCTCGGGGCCGAGCAGCATCTGCTGGAGGCGAAGGGGAGTCAGATGAAAGGTCGCTCCGGCGTCATCGGAGGTGGAGGACGCCCATTGATAGAGAGGCACGCACACGGCGCAGACGAGAGCGATGGCCAGGACGAGGAGCGGCCCTTCACGCGTCGGCCGTTGCGAGGGACGAAGGTTGGACATCAGCGGCTCCCTGCTTGACGGACAGAAACCATCATCCGATTGTGAGGACGACCGGACGGGCTTGTCAAGGGGATCGCTGTTCCTGGGACAGAGGTAGCCGGCAAAGCTTGCCCGATCGTCACAGTCGATTTTAGTAACGTGGGACGCTCGGGTCGATGTGTAAGGACCAGGCGTCGATGCCGCCGGCCAGGGAGGCGACGTTGGCGAAGCCGAGATGCTGCAACAAAGCCGCCGCCGATTGGCTGCGAATGCCGTGATGGCAATAAACGATGACGAGAGAATTCTCGCCGGGCTGGATCTCGCCGGCCCGGAAAGAGAGTTGATCGAGGGGGATCAGTTGGCTGCCCGGCAGGGCGACCGTCTCGTGCTCCCAGGTCTGACGCACATCGACAAGGTGGATTGGGTCTCCCTTGGCGAGAAGGCCGGCCAGTTGCTGGACGTCGATCTGGCGGATCATTGGAACCTCCGAGGCTCTCGGCTCTTCCCCGCGCCGTTGAGGTCGAGTTATAATACGATTTGTCTCGGGGACTCGCGCTGATGCATGCTCTACTCGACACCACCACGCCGGCGTTGCTTTCCTGGCTTCAAGCCCAGGGACAGCCCCCGATGCGTGCCCGCCAGATTCGCCGCTGGGTCTTCGAGGGACGGATCGAATCGTTCGAGCAAATGAGCGATCTCCCGAAGACGTTGCGCGAAGCTCTGAGCGCCGAATTCAGTCTCTTTTCGGGTCGAGTCGAGCGGTCTCTGTGCGCTTCGGACGGCACCAACAAATTGCTGCTGCGTCTGAGCGACGAGCATCTCGTCGAATGCGTTCTGCTGCATGAAGAGGACCGTCACACCGCCTGCATCAGCACGCAGGTCGGCTGCGGCATGGGCTGCGTCTTCTGCGCCAGCGGCCTCAACGGCGTCGAACGCAACCTGACGACGGGGGAAATCCTCGAACAGCTCGTCCGCCTGCGGAACCTTCTACCCCTCACCCCTACCCCTCTCCT
>JBBRIK010000919.1:0-3417 GCA_038221045.1 Gemmatales bacterium | reverse complement strand
GCCGAACTCGGGTTCGGCACCGTGCAGGCCGATGAGAAGCCGAAGGAACTGACCTTCGGCAAGCTCGAGCCGCTCGTCTGTCTGATGCAGGAGACGCCGCCCGCCAAACTGCTGCCCATCCTCGTCAAGCACCTCAACGATGGCACGCGCCTGCAAGAACTCGTCGCGGCGGCGGCCCTGGCCAACGCGCGCACCTTCGGCGGCGAGGACTACGTCGGCTTCCACACCCTGATGGCTCTGTCGCCTGCCTATCAGATGGCGCAGGAGATGCCCGCCGCGCAGCGCGCGCTGCCCGTCCTGAAAGTCCTTCATCGCAACAGCCAGCGCGCCCAGGAACGAGGCGGACGCAAGGACGAGGTGCTGCATCCGGTCGAGCCGGCCGCTCTCAGCGAAGACGTCAAGGGCAAGGGCGGCGAGAAACTGCTCGCGGACGTGAAGAAGAAGAACATGGAGGGTGCCGAGAGAACCTTCGCCGCCCTGGCGAAGAACGGCGCCGAGGCCGCGCTCGACGAACTCCTCTACACGGTCGAGGACAACCTCGACGTCCATCGTGTCGTGCTGCCCTATCGCGCCTGGGACCTGCTGCCCATCGTCGGCGCCGAACACGCGCATACCCTGCTTCGTCAGTCGGTGCGATTCTGCGTCAAGGGCGAGTCGCCGCAGTACCACAACTATTTCGCCGCCGGCCGCAAGGCGCTGCCGGAACTGCTCGAACGCGCGCTGAAGCCGCGCGAACGGCTGGCGAGTCCGGCCTCGACCGACGACTGGTTGGAGAAACTGGCCGACACGATCTTCAAGAGCAGCCCGGCCGACGCCGCGGGAGCCGTCGCTGACGCCCTCGCGGAGGGTTTCGCGCCGGACGCTGTCGGCGAGGCGATCACTCTGGCGGCCAATCAACTGGTGCTGCGCGACAATGGCCGGCATGGCAACGAGATTCAGCCGAACAAGCCGGCGGGGAGCGTGCATGGCGACTCGATCGGCGTTCACGGCTGCGACTCGGCCAACGCCTGGCGCAACCTGTCGCGCGTGGCCGGCCCGCGCAACAAGATCGCCTGCCTGATCCTCGGCGGCTGGCAGGTCGCGCGCGATCGCATGGGGCGCGGCGGCGAGTTCCTCAAGTGGGAGCCGTACCCGCGCGGCGAGGCCCGCGAGCGCGTCAAGGGAACGGATGCGAAGACGCTGCTGCAGGAAGCTGAAGACGCAATTCGCAACAAGGATCAGGGTCTGGCCAGCGCCGCCATCGCGGCCTACGGCGCGAAAAAGCTGCCGGAGCGAGCGGTGTTCGATCTGCTGCTGCGCTATGCGGTCAGCGAGGATGGAGCGCTGCACGCGGAGAAGTTCTATCAGACGACGAGCGAGGAATTCCGGTCATCGCGGCCGGCGTTCCGCTGGCGCTATCTGGTCGCCCTGGCGCGCGTGACGGCGAGCGAGTTCGGCTACGCAGCGCCGGGACAGGACGAGGCACGGCGCTTGCTGAAGGTTTAAGGTTAGCCGCGACGCGGAGTCTTCGGAGCGGAGCGCGTGGCGCGAGAACGCAGTACGCGCTCCGCTCCGAAGCCTCCGCGTCGCGACTAACCGAGAAATGCAAGGGGCGGCCCACCTGGGCCGCCCCTTGTCGCGTCTGGGATTCGGCAGTTGCCAGTTGCCAGTTGTCAGTTGCATGGGAGAGAACCGCCTTCAACAACGGGCCACGGACAACGGACAACTGGCAAATTGAAACAGCCTTCCTCGTGACGCATGACAGACCAAACGCCAGAGCGACGCAACATCGCTCGTGTGCCGAAGCACAGGCTAGACCTGGTCCCCGGAAGCTGGGAAGATGATAACATCATCATGCGGTGAATCAAGAGAAAAGAGGAGAACAACGATGGCTCCGCAGGAAATCCTGGATACTTTGCGACATCGGCCGTTCGAGCCGTTCCGGTTGTGGCTCTCCGATGGGACGCATCACGACGTTCGCAGTCCCGAACTGTGCATGGTGGGAACGCGAACGGTGATCCTGGGGCTGACCGCACGCGACGGCGACGACCTGTTCGAGCGGACCCTCCGCCTCGACATGCTGCACGTCACGAAGATTGAGCCGGCACCCCCTCAAGCGGGCAACGGTCAGGTTGCGGGATGAACGCAAGCGGCGGTTCAACGTCTCCCCCTCCTTGCAATCGGCCCTTCATAACGGGATACTGACCAGGACATTCCCCCGTTCGGATGGAAGGGCCGATCATGTCCGCGATCCCCAGAGCCTCGCTGTTCCTCGCTGTCTTCGCCGCCTCGCTCAACGGCCAAACGCCGGCGGAGAATCGCGATCCGCTTCCTCCCGGCGTCGTCGCCCGACTCGGCAGCGCGCGTCTGCGGCATCCCGGCAGCGTTTGTGCGCTCACCTTCGCGCGCGACGGCCAGACGATCTACGCCGGCGGGGCCGACAAAGTCATCCATCAGTGGGACGTCCGCACCGGCAAGGAGCTGCGCAAGTTCGAGGAGCACACCGAAGAGATTCGCGGCCTCGCCGTCACTCCCGACGGCAAGAAACTCCTCTCCGTCAGTCTCGATGGCACCCTGCGCGCCTGGGAACTCGACAAAAGCGATACAGACAAACTGGGCAAGCACGACGACTGCATCGAGGGGCTGGCCCTGTCGCCCGATGGGAAAACGGCGGCCACGGTGGGGCGAGACCATGCCGTCCGCCTCTGGAACGTGGCCGACGGTGATCGCCTCTGCATCCTCAGCGGTCATGAGAACAACGTCGTCTGCATCGCCTTCAGCCCGGACGGCAAGACGTTGGCCACCGGCAGTTGGGACAAGACGATTCGCCTGTGGGACGTACCGACGCAGAAGCCGGGAGCAATCCTCACGGGACACACCGGCTACGTCGAGGCCCTCGCCTTCGCGCCGGACGGCAAGAGTATCGCCTCGGGCGGCAAGGACGGCAGCATTCGCCTGTGGGACAGCACGACCGGCAAGGAACAGCGCAGGATGGGTGCTGGATTGAGTCGCGTCTGGGCGCTCGCCTTCACGCGCGACAGCAAACTGTTGCTCGCCGGCGGCCAGGCCGTCATGGGCAAGGAGGACCCCGCGACGCTGCGCGCCTTCGATGCCGCGACGGGCAGACAAGTCTGGCAGCAATCCGCTCACTCCTCGCGCTGGAAAGCGGAGGGAGACACGCTGTTCGCGACGCCGCTGGGTGGGGCCGGCTGCATCGTCCTGTCTCCCGATGGCAAGACGGCGGCGACAGGCGGGGCCGATGGACGCATTCGACTGTGGGAACCGGCCACGGGCCGCGATCTTCGTCCCGTAGTGGGGCATCAGGACGCCGTCACCGGCGTCGTCTTCCTGAAGGGCGCGCAAACCGTGTTGACAGCCGGGCTCGACGGAACGCTGCGCTGGTGGGAGACGAAGACGGGCCAGGAGAAGCAGAATGTC
>JBBRIK010000918.1:0-3422 GCA_038221045.1 Gemmatales bacterium | reverse complement strand
CGACGGCACCGACAACTTCCCGACGCGCTATCTCGTCAACGACGCCTGCGTGCTGCTGAACAAGCCGAACATCTATGGCAGCATCTTCCGCTTCGACGGCCAGGCGTCGGTCTTCTATCCCGGACAAGGGCCGTGCTATCGCTGTCTGTATCCGGAGCCGCCTCCTCCGGGCGAGGTTCCGTCCTGTGCCGAGGGCGGCGTGCTGGGGATCCTGCCTGGCCTCATCGGCTGCATTCAGGCGACGGAGGCGGTCAAGCTGCTGCTCGGTCGGGGATCGCCGCTCGTTGGCCGCTTGCTGCTGTACGACGCTCTACAGATGAGCTTCAAGGAGTTCAAGATCCGCCGCAATCCGAAGTGTCCTATCTGCGGCAATCAGCCGACAATCACGAAGCTGATCGACTACGAGGAATTTTGCGGGATGCGCGGCCAGGAAACGCCGCCTCCTCCCTCGGCAACCGGCGACATCAGCGTCGAGGAACTGAAACAGCGTCTGGACCGCGGCGACAAGGTGATCGTCCTCGACGTCCGCAACGTCCCCGAGTTCCAGATCTGTCGCATTCCCGGCAGCACGCTGCTGCCGTTGCCGGAGTTGCCGGCGCGGTTGAGCGAACTCGATCCCGATCGGGAGATGATCGTTCACTGCAAGAGCGGCATGCGCAGCGCCAAGGCTATCGCGTTTCTGAGGCAGCAGGGCTTCACCCGGTTGCGCAATTTGACGGGGGGCATTCTCGCCTGGGCTGAGAAGATCGATCGCGGCATGCCGACGTATTAGACTGCTTTAGAGCGAGTTGCGACCACGGATGAGTCGCGGCTCGCTGACGTTAACGCGTGACATCCTTCTCGCTCATCCCACTTCAGGGCCGTTCATTGAATCACGACAATCGAACGCGCTCTTCCGACGGCATCGAGCAACGCGAACCTCACTACAATAAATCCGGAATTAATTCAGGAGACGTCGGCCATTCCACCTTCGCGACCGGAGGTAGTCCATGCGCTTCGGCATTACCGCCAAAATAGCTCTGGTGGTTTCTGTCCTCGTCCTCCTAATGGCGGGACTGACCTACTGGGTCTTTTCTTACAAGGCCAGCGAGATCCTCGCCACCGATGGGCTTGAAGCCCTCAAGGGCGACACACGATCTGTTGGCTACGAACTGACGCGGGACATCCGCCAGCAGCGGACAGATACCTGGACCCTGTCGCAACCGGATTTCATTACCGAGGATCCGTATGCGCAGAACGTCCTTCTCGGGCAGGGCGAGGCCCGACAGGCCGCCCTCAAGATCCTGGCCGACAGATTCAGAAAAGTGCTCGCGGACCACTCCAACTACCTGCATGCCAGTTTGCTTCTGCGCGAGAAGGACGGCAGCCGCGAGTTACTCCGTGTTGAGCGAGTTGCCATCGGTGCGGAATCTCAGATGTCTCGCCCGGACACCCTTCACCGGCACGAAAATCAAGAGAAGGATCATCTGGGTTTACCGCTCCCTCCTGTACTCAAGAAGAGCCAAGTGGTGGTCGCACAGGTGGCGAGCGTTCTCCGAAACACGGATGGCTCCATAATTCCAGTGTTCCGCACGGCGGCGTTCGTTCGTCCGAAGGACACCTCGATCGAGGGAGTGATCGTCATCAGCATGGATCTGTCCAGTTTGTTGAATCAGTCGGCCGAGTACCTGGATTTCCTCACTGATGAGACAGGAAAGTTGTGGTATGGCCCCAGAGGAGTTGTTCTGCCGATGTCGGACGGGGATCCGCACTGGGAAGACGTCTTCGAGGTCAACAGGGTCAATGGTCATACCACCGACCCGGAACCCTTCGCCTCCTGGGACCGCACCCGCTGGGACAAGGGCAGCCTCTACCCGTCCGCCGGCCTGAAGCAGGGGACGAAGACTTTCTGGCTCGCGATAGGCCGTGGCTCAGAGTCTCTGAACGAAGAAACGCAGGGCGCGATACGAGAGGGGCTGAAACAACTCGCTAACAAATACCCCACCCTCCGCGCCAGCAAGGAAGTATTGCGCGCCAAGGAAGTCCGCATCAGCGGCGCGGATCGCAAGGAAGTCCTGGCCGCCACTGCTTCCTTCCGCGAACAGTTCCCGCAAGTGAAGTGGAGCGACCCGATCGAGTGCAAGACGTTTGCGCTCGACTTCGTCCGGATCGAGTACGACATCTTCAACAAGGAGCGATTCCTGGGCGTGGCCCGTCTGGGTTCCTACGAGAAAATGAAAGCGGACATCGAGCGCGAACACGGTTCCATCCTGGGGCTGGTGCTGGCCCTGAGCGGCGGAGCGGCCGTCCTCGCAGCCCTGTTTTCCCTCGTTCTCACACGGCCGCTCAACCGCATTATCAAGGCCACCAAGGGCTTCGCGCAGGGCAAACTCGACGTTTCGCTGCCGGTTGAGGACAAGAGCGAGATCGGCGTCCTGGCCCGCTCCTTCCAGCACATGGTCGAACAGGTGCGGCTGCGCGGCCAGGAGGTCCAGGAGAGCGAGGCCCGGCTCCGAGCCATCCTCGACGGCGCGGCCGAAGGGATCTTCAGTTTCGACGAGCAAGGCGTCCTTCTGGGTATCAACGCGGCAGCCGAGCGCATCTTTGGTGCGGGGGAACTGCGCGGCAAAAACGTCGCGAGTTTGCTCGCTCATGCCCCTGACGGAGGGGCGGTGGCGTCCCTCACCAACGCATTAGGAGGAACACACGAGTACCTGGGACGCCGGGGCGACGGCAGCACATTTCCGCTGGAGCTATCCGTGAGCAGGGTGCTGCTGGGCGAGCGGGTCGTCTACAGCGGCATCGCCCGCGACGTCACCGAACGCCGGCGGGCCGAGAACGAGATTCGCCTGCTCAACGAACACCTCGAAAAGCGGGTTCAGGAGCGAACCGGCCAGTTGCAGATCGCCAACCTGGAACTGGCTCAGGCCCGCGATTCCGCCGACGCCTCCAACCGAGCCAAGAGCGCTTTCCACGCCAACATTAGCCACGAACGGCCGACACCCCGCAATGCGGTCATCGGCTACACCGTACTCATGCAGGAACAGGCCGAGGAGGAAGGGCAGACGGACTTCCTTCCCGACCTGAGCAAGATCCACACGGCCGGCAAACATCTCTTGACGCTCATCAACGACATCCTCGACCTATCGAAGATCGAGGCCGGCAAGGTCGTCCTCACTCCCGAGACTCTCGACGTCAGCAACCTCATCGAGAGCGTGGCAACGACGATCCGTCCGGTAGTGGAGAAGAACGGGAACGCTCTGCTCGTCGATTGTCCGAAGGAGACCGGCACCCTGTTCGCCGATCCGACGCGCGTGCGTCAATGTCTGTTCAACCTCCTTAGCAACGCCGGCAAGTTCACGTCGCAGGGCAAGATCTACCTTGCCGTCACGAGAGAGGATCGCGGGGAGCGCGACTGGATGGTCATTCGAGTGCGCGATACC
>JBBRIK010000917.1:0-3423 GCA_038221045.1 Gemmatales bacterium | reverse complement strand
CGCTCAAGGACAGCGTCGCCAGTTACACGGTCAGTCTCGACCTGCCGTTCGCGCAGAAGCGATTCTGCACCGCCGAACACATCAGCAACATGCAGACGCTGTCCGACGTTCACAATCAGTCGTTCGGCCAGAACTATGGCGTGCTGATCGAGGGCCTGCCGCTGCCGTTGCTGTCCCGCGCGGTCTTCGTCGTCGGCAAGGATGGCAAGATCACTTACGCCGAGTACGTCACCGAGGTGACCACGCACCCCAACTATGACGCCGCCGTCGCCGCCCTCAAGGCCGCCGCCGGTTGAGCCGCTTGCCGCTTGCGGCGTAGCGCTTTTCCCCTCCGCCACGCCGCAAGCGGTATCTCTTCCCACTTCCTCTCGTTCCGCGCAACCGGTCGATTTTGACGGACCTGTCAACTTTACCACCCGCGAGGGCTTTTTTCCCTCATTCGCGCGGGTGTCCCTCTATACAACCATTTCCGCTCAACTTACGCTTGAGGATAGCAGACGTGCCTCACGTCTCCGACCTCACACGAGAGGGGTTCGTGGTGCCTTCCAGCATGTGACTGGAGCAGAAGAAATGAGGCTTCGCACCACAATCAACCCGACGCAGGAGAGATAGTTCCATGAGACCCTTTTCGCTAACCGCTTGTTTTGGTGCGCTGGCCGTCCTGCTGGCTGCGGACACTCCCGGCCAGGCGGCCTGGAACAACGTCTTCCAGGTCAGTTGCTTCCGCAATCGCCGGGCGACGAGCCAGTATCTCGCCACGCCGTGCTGCCCCGCTCCGGTCCCCGTCGTCGCGCAGGCGTCGCCGTGCTGTCCCCAGCCGGTATGCACGACCCAGTACGTCCAGCGCAGTTACTATCAGCCCGTGACCTGTTACCAGCAGAAGACGTACTGCGAACCCGTCACGTCCTACCAGACCAGTTACTACTATGAGCCGGTGACGAGCTATCGCTACAGCTGCGCTTACGATCCCTGCACCTGCTCCTATCAGCAGGTCGCGACGCCGACGACGAGCTATCAGCTGCGTTCGCGCTGCAATCCCGTCACATCGTACTTGCAGCGGACCCAGATGGTGCCGGTCACGAGCTATCGGCTGTCTCACTATTACGAGCCGGTGACGAGTTGCTGCAACACGTCGGTCGGCGCGGCGGTGGCCGTTCCGCCGCCCGGCGCGGCGGTGGCCGTGCCGCCGCCCGGCGCGGCCATGATCGCGCCTTCGCAGGCCGCTCCGCCCTCGGTTGGGGAACAGCAGCAGCCTCATCTTCAGCCGCGTCCGCAAGTGGGCGAAGACCCCAACGGGGGAACGAGCGACTCGTTCTTCCGCCGCAGCCGGGAGACGTCTCCGCCTCCGATGACCGGCGCCGAGGGCAGTTCGTATCGCCAGCCGCGTCTGAGCGCTCCGGTCCCGGCGGAATCGGCCCCGGCCCAGCCGAAGGTCCATCTCGATCGCATCGCGTATCTTTCGGGTCACAACGTCGAGGGCCAGGTCGTGAAGGCCGACGATCGGACGCCGCGCGGCGGCGCCCGGCTGCTGTTCGTCAACGCCGAGCGCGACGGCGTTCAGCAGAGCGCGACGACGGACGCGCAGGGCCGCTTCCAGGCGACGCTGGCCAAGGGGACCTGGCTGGTGTACGTCCGCAATCAGGAGGGGACGCCGGCCTTTCAGAAGCGTCTGGAGATCAGCGAAAGCCAGAAGCGCGAGATGCAGCTGACGAGCCGATGAGTCGATGTGGGGTAGGACATGGGCCACTTGCGGCGCAGCGGGGAGAACCGCTACGCCGCAAGCGGTCTTTTGTTATTTGCCGGCGAGGTTGTCCTTGACGTACTTGAGGACATCCGCCGCGTGATCTGCAGGATTATTCACACCGCGGTAGATCTTGCGAATCGTCCCTGTCTTGTCGATGACGATGGTGTCGCGGTTGGCGAGACCGCCGGTAGGCCGCAGAGAGTCGAACGCCTTGATGACCGACTTGTCAGGATCGGCCAGGAGGGGCATCTCCAGGTTCTCCTTGTCGATGAACTTCTTCTGGTCGGAGAGTTTGTCGGCACTGATGCCGAAGACGACGGTGTCCATTTCCTCGAACTTCTTCAGCGAACCGCTGAAGCCAAGACATTCCTTCGTTCAGCCTCCAGTCAATGCTTTTGGATAGAAGAAGAGCACGACGTTTTTGCCTTTCAACTCTTTAAGATGGACCTTCTTGCTGTCCTTGGCGGTCGCCGCCTCCAGCGTGAAGTCAGGAGCTGTTTGTCCCTCGGCGACCTTGTCGGCCTTCTTGTCCTCCGCCTGAACGAAAGCCGCGAGACAGAACAGAGTCAGACTCATCGCGAACACGCGCATCGGCGTTGCCTCCTCAACAGGGAACGGGATCACTCAGGCTGGTATTGTGGTCGAGGCAATACCGGGGAGCAACGGGAAACTGCACTGCGTCAAGACAGCGTTAGCCCAACGCGGTGCAATCCGTACAATCGAGGAGAACTGTTTTCGGTCCCACACGGGCGGACAGTTGGACACGCAACCTGGAGACAGGCCCATGTTGACCCGTGAAGAGATTCGAGAGACTGCCCTGGAGAGCAAGGAGAAGAAGGGCCTCACCTGGCCGCAGGTCGGCGAGGCGATCCAGCGCAGCCCGGTCTACGCGGCGATGCTGGTCTATGGCTACGGACAGGCCACCAAGGAAGAGGCGGAAGGGTTGGTGAAGATCCTCTCCCTGCCGGAGGGATCCGCCGTGGTCCTGACGAAGGCGCCGACCCGAGAGCCAGCGCAGCCCTGGCCGCCCACGGATCCCTTCATCTATCGCTTCTACGAACTGGTCATGCTCTACGGTCCCGTCTTCAAGGACATCGCCCACGAACTCTTCGGTGATGGCATCATGAGCGCCATCGACATGTCGGTCGATATCAAGAAGGTGGAGGACCCCGCCGGAGTAGCACGCATGGTCATCACCCTGAACGGCAAGTGGCTCCAGTACAAGAAATTCTAGACTTAGCGAGCGATGTGGACTCTCGGGAAACCTGGACAGAAAAGCTCGCCAAGGGTATAATTTCACTACTTCGTGGAATTCGCGGATGACCTCCGTGTCGATTGTCAATTGGGGATTGGTGTAACGGTAGCACGACTGACTCTGGATCAGTTAGTCTAGGTTCAAATCCTAGATCCCCAGCTTTTTGAAGTGGCTGATGCAACAGGGCTTGTGGTGCCGTGCCACAGGCCCTTTTTTTTTCTGATGCGAGTGTTGTACTTGAGTTGATTCTATCGGTGCTGCCCGCCAACCTTATCCCGAACCTTGCGGGAATCATGGCTTCTTCTCCATAGCATCAGGTTCCGGCGACAGCACAAAAAACGTGCCGCCGGTCGGATGCCAGGGGTGATTGACGTAGAGCCGATCGTGCCACGTCTCGCCGGCGCGATCGACGAAGAGCAGCGAC
>JBBRIK010000916.1:0-3423 GCA_038221045.1 Gemmatales bacterium | reverse complement strand
AGCGATCTGGTCGATTGGGGCCGCGATGGTCTGCATCGTTTCATCTATCCCGTGGCCTCCTCCGCAACGGCTCGCGTCCTCGCCGCTGCCGATAAGGCGGGACTGATCGCGCCGGCCACGCCGCTCGTCCTTGATGTCTGGACAGAAAGGAAGACTCAGAGAGATACGCAAGCCTTGGATGAGCAACTGGCCCTGATTGAGCGAGCGTTGCTGGAGTTCGACGAATCACTGGCCCAGGAGCCGCGCACACTGGACCATAATCGTCTTGATCACCTCGAACGCCTGGCCCGGCACGCGGAGCAACTGTGCGAGGAACTCAGCGGTGTGATCGCTTCGAGCGAATCGGCTGTCCGCGAACTTGCGAATGACATGAAGGTGTTGGCGACCCTGAGGAGCGAACGCGTACACAACCGCCGGGTCGCCTGGGCCGCCGCCGATGGGCGACAGATGCGGCAGCATCACCTTGCCGGTCTGAGAAGGATCCTGGGGGTCGATGCGGAGTTGCCGCTACGCCGCAAGCGGCCGGAAGGAGAATGGGGCAAACGCCTTGATGCCGTGTTCGGCCCGCAAAGCTGGCGCGATCGCGACCGGGGAGCGAAGCTGACGGCGGAGCAGGACGCGCTGTTGCGGGCGCTGCTGGCCGAGGTGCCGGAACGCTCTGCTGACGAATCTCAACTTCGTCTCGGTCTCTTGACCGAACTGGGACGACGCGACCCATCACTCGCTTTTCGCGCGGCCCATCATTTGTGGGCGAGGGACGTCGCGGCACTAGCGAAACTTGACGTTGCGGAACGCTGGCAGCGCGCGGACGAGTGGGCCTGCCTCGTCACGTCCCCCGAGAGCCTGTTCGTTCCGGCGCGCGACGCGGCTTCCTTGCTGGTCATCGAAGGTCATCGCGTCAGCGTTGTTCCTGTCGCCGGCCACACTACCCCGCTGGCGACACTTGGTCTGCGCGGCGCTGGGCTGACGCGCGTCCGCGTCGATGTCCTTGCGGACGGTGTGCCACTCGACGACGTCGAAAACGTTCTCGCGGTGATGACGAGTGCCGACCTCATCGCCATCGCCGCCGGCATGGCCGATACGCTCTGTCGTCGGGCCATCGAACACGCCACGACGCGGGTGCAGTTTCCCGGCCTATTCCATGACGAGCAGAGCCGTGACGCGATTGCCAAGTTTGGAGCCGTCAAGCACCTTGTCGCGCAGATCGCGGCGCGGCGATCTTTGCTTGAGGCTCTCGCTTCCAGGTCGGCGTCCCTCGATTTCTCGGAGGAGTCGGCACAAGAAGCCCTGTTGTTCAAGGCCGTCGCGGCGGAAGCGCTGGGGTGTGCGCCCGGCAGCGCCGCCTACAACGCGGGCCAGGTCTTCGGCGGCATGGCCTTCTCGGAAGACGACATTCTCGCCAAGTTCTATCGCGATGCGGCGGCGTGGCGATTTCTCGGCGTCCCCAATGTCGAGGTGTGGAAACGCCAGACGATCGGGCGTCATGACGCCTCGCTGCTGGCGAGTACACGAGCGATGCCGGCGACATTCTCAGAACTCGAGACGAACCTGGCGCGAGTCTGGCTCGAAGACGTGTCGATGTCCCTCGACCGCCCTCCTCCGACAGCCGTCCCACAGGTGCCGGGTGATGCAGGCGCTCCGCTGATGACGCACAACGCCTTTCTCAAGAGCGATGGCCTCTACGAATCGGGCGATTTCTTGCTCAAGCCCGTTGACCCGGGGTTGGCGCGCGTCGTGCCGGAACTCGTCGAGAACGACTCCTTCCTGGCCGGCGTCGATCGGGAGATTCGCGAGTCGATGCGCCACTTCGAGGAGCCGCGCGACGGGCTGATCTACGAACGCTGGCTCGAACAGCATCATCGTCCCTCCGAGGAAGACCTCGATTTCTTGCGCGCGCACGGCTACTTCCGCTTTCCTGTCCCGCGCGAATTCGGCGGCGAGGGCCGGCGCAAACTCGAATACTATCTGCTCGTCATCAACACGCAGATTCACGCCGATTTCGCCGTGTCGCTGACGATCCAGGTGTCGAGCAGCCTCGGCACCACGCCCATCCTCTTCAGCCGAGATCGCGATTTGCCCCGCGCTCACAAGGAACTGTCTGCGTTTCTGGCGGAGAAGCCCCAGGACAACCCGCCCTCCAACCGGCAGCGTGTCACTGAAATCCTCAGCAAGCCGGTCCTCCGGGTGCTGTTCGACCGCTTCGCGGCGCCATGGCTCTCCAACCGCCAGGACGAGGCGGCACGGCTCTGGCGCGAGGGGTGCGAGCGTGCCTCGAAGTTCCTCGACGAGATCGAACGCCGCCGCGAGGCGTGCGCGACGGCCCTGCGCTGGGTGGCGGCGGGTCACATTTCAGGCTTCGCGCTGACCGAACCTTCAGCCGGCTCCGACACGGCGCGTGTCGCAACCCGCGCCGTTCCGAGGGCCGTTCCTGTCGAAATCGAGGCGGACGGCGTGCTGCGCTTCACTCCCGCCAACGGCAAGGAGCCACGCTTTCTCATTGATGCCCGACGCCTCGATTTTCGCTCCGATGGCGTCTATTATCGCTGGGACGCACATCAGGAGCCAGCGCGACTTTCCTTCGAGGAGTACGACTACGAAACGGACGACCCCGCGAAGACGCCGTACTACCTGCACGGCGCGCGGCGCGTCCCGTTCAGTGATATCGCCCAAGTCCGCGAGCGCGACGGCGCTCTGTGGTACGACTACTGGGAGTTGACCGGGACGAAGATGTGGATCACGAATGGGCGCATCTGTGGCATGCTCTGCCTCTATGCGCGGGCAGCCGAGGGAGTGACCGGCTTCATCGTCGATCGGCACGCGGAGGGGCTGTTCGTTGGCAAGGACGAGGACAAACTCGGCCAGCAGGGTTCGCCGACCAACGAGGTGTCGCTGACAGCGGTCCGGGTGCCGTGCGAGA
This sequence comes from Gemmatales bacterium, assembly GCA_038221045.1. Lineage (GTDB taxonomy): Bacteria > Planctomycetota > Planctomycetia > Gemmatales > Gemmataceae > JBBRIK01. Next base: position 506 of record JBBRIK010000916.1, on the reverse strand, counting down.
ACGTGCTCGGCCTGGAAGGACGCGGACAGGTCAACGCTCTGGAGACATTGACGATCGGCCGTTGCGGCATCGGCACGTCGGCAATGGCCCAACTGCGGAGCGTCGCGGCCCTGGCGCGGAAGGTCGCCATGCCGAATGACTGGCGCATGGCACGGATAGAGGAGGAGTTGTTCGTCGCCGAGGCGCTGGCGTTCGACGTCATTGGCCGGCTCGATCACAAGGAGACGCGCTCGCTGCGGATCGAGTCGGCCATCGTCAAGATGTTCAACACCGAGGCGCTGCATCGGGCCATCGATCTCGCGGAAGAGATTCACGGACTCGCGGGACAGACGTGCGATTTCCTGATCGAGAAGCGTCGCCGCGATGCCCGCGTCCTCACCATCTACGAAGGCACCAACGAGGTACAGCGTTTCTTCCTCCTGCGCGAATTGGCCGCTGACGTCGCGCCTCGCCGAGCGAAGATGACGGGGGATCTTCCGGCCACGACGAATGAAGTGGAGTCGCTG
>JBBRIK010000915.1:0-3428 GCA_038221045.1 Gemmatales bacterium | reverse complement strand
GCCTCGTTCGCCACGACGGTTGCGGCACTTGATACACACGCGGAACCGCGCCTTGCGGCCGGCGGCGCTGGTCATCGTGTACTCGCACCAGCCACTCTTCTTCCACAAGCCGAAAACGCGACTGCCCCTTGCGGATGACGTAGGCGTTGGCCTAGTGCGTCGTCAACGCTAACAATTGGGGTCGCAGGAGACGGTTGCCACTGGTGAATTACTACAGAATCCGGTTTCGCAACCCAATGATCAAGCGTTGACAACGCAGTAGGGATTCCTTCACCGGCGGGCGACCCTACGGCGAGAGTCTGCGATCAGTTCGCGGCCTACCGGCTAACCTTGGTGGCGGGAAGCGCGGCCTTGAGGCCTTGCACACCCTGGTCGGTAACCTTGGCACCCGTCAGGTCCAGATTGTGCAAGTTCATCAGTCCCTTGAGGTGCTCCAGGCCTGCATCGGTAACCGCCGTGTTCGCCAGGTTGAGAATCCCAACGCCCTGCATCCCCTTGAGTCGCTCCAGGCCCGCGTCGGTAACCTTCGTGCCTGCCAGGTTGAGTACCTCCATCTTGACCATACCCTTGAGGCTTTCCAGCCCCGCATCGGTCACCACGGTGTCGCTCAAATTCAGTCCCCCCACGCTTTTCTGGCCCACAAGGTATTTCAAGCCGGCATCGGAGATTTTCGTACCATCCAACTGAATCCCATACAGTTGCTTACTCAGTCCCTTGAAGTGTTCCAGCCCGGCGTCTGTCAGAGGCGTCTTTGAAAACGTAATCGAAGTGATGCTCGGCCATTCCTTCAGTACGCCCAGCCCGCTGCCGTTCACCTGAGTGTACCCCAGATTGACATTCCGCAGCGTTTTCAAACCCTTGAGATGTACCAGCCCCGCATCGCTCACCGAGGTATGGGAAAGTCCGAGAGTATCCAGGTCTGTCATCCCCTTGAGGTGTTTGAGTCCCTCGTCGGTGACTTTCGTGGATGTCAAATCGAGCGACTGTAGCCCTGTCAGCCCCGCCAGTTGTTCCAGCCCGTCGTCGGTCAGCGACTGACACTCGTTGAAACTGAGGTTGCGGAGCTTCTTCAGCGTCTTGAGATGTGCCAGTCCGGGACCGAGAATCTTGCTGCCAGGAAGGGAGAGGGCCTGTAACCCCGTCAGACTCGCCAGGTGCTCCAGACCGGCGTCGGTGATCAACGGACTGATGATGCCGATCTCCTCCAGGCCCGACAGTCCCTTGAAGCGTTCGAGGTCCCTGTCCGCAAACTCCTTGGCATCATGGATAGTGACAAGCTTCAGCCGGAACGGGGTGCGCGGCAGATTGGCCGCCTCCCGCACCGTCACCGGTTCCGCTCCCCTGGACGGCACAATCACGACTGCGCCGCCCCGTTTCAAGACCCACTCTGCCACGGCACGCTCATCGCCCCTCGCGGGATTCTCGCCTGCTCCCTGGGCAGGCTCCAACTTGACTCGCACGACCTCTGTCTCGCCCGATTTAAGGCTGAACTGTCGTGTCGTCGTAACGAAGCCGCCCTTGGTGATCTTCAACTCATGCGCCCCTGCCCCCACCTCGACCTTCACGGGCTCTTTCTCAGTTGGGCTGGCGATGGTGATCTGCTGGCCATCGACCGAAACCTCGGCCCCGGCCTGATCGACCTCCACCACGATCGTACCCTTCGGGGTCTTGACCTTGAAGACCGTCATCCCCAGCAGCAGCCCTCCCAAAGCCAGTAAGCCAAGGGTCAGGGCGACTGTCATCCAGGTCCTGCGGCGCTGCCGCTGCGGAGCCACGGCCGGCAGTTCCAGAGGTAGCAGCGACTCAGTGCGGGTCACCGGAGCGGCCAAATCGGCCCGCCGCAGCACTTCCGTTTTGTCTTGCTGCTCCTCCAGGGAGGCAAGCGTCTCGATGACGACCTCGGCCGATGGAAGCCGGTCGCCTGGCTCCTTGGCCAGCAACTGCAAGATCAGATCGGAGAGGGCTGGCGGCAACTCGGGGAGGAGCACACGCGGCGGTGTGGGCTGGTGGCTGACCACGGCCATCAGGGTGGAGATGGTATCGGGGCCCTTGAAGGGCGGCTCGCCCGTAACCATGCGGTAGAGCACGCAGCCCAGGCTGAACAGGTCGCTGCGCTGGTCGAGCGGTTTGCCTTGGGCCTGTTCGGGTGCCATGTAGGCCGGCGTCCCCATGATGGTGCCGGCCAGAGTCAGGTTCGTGTCCCCCACGCTGCGGGCCAGACCGAAGTCGAGGATCTTGACGCGTCGCCGCTTGCCCTCCAACCAGATGTTGGCCGGCTTGATGTCCCGATGCATAAGTCCGCGTTCGTGGGCTATGGCCAACCCCTCGGCAATCTCGCGCCCGATACGCAGCACTTCAGGGACCGGCAATTTGCTTTCGCGCTGAAGACGGGTGTCCAGGTTTTCGCCCTTGAGCAGCGGCATGACCAGAAACGGTACGCCGCCATCCTCGCCGACATGGAGGATGGTCACGACGTGATCGTGTTCGATGGCTGCGGCCGCCTGCGCCTCACGCAGGAACCGCTCGCGATTCGACGGGGTAGACGCCAGCCCTGGCAGCATCGCCTTGAGGGCGACGGTTCGCTTTAGCTGCGGATCATGGGCCAGGAAGACCACTCCCATGCCTCCGGCGCCAAGTACATCGAGGATTCGATACGTTCCTAGACCGCCTCTCTCGTTGGGTTCCTGGGGAGGCGAGAGGAAAGCGTAGCACGCCTCGCGCTCGTGAACCACTGTTTCGCCCGCAGGCATCCCCGACGTCATTTCCGCCGGGACTGCCAGGGTGTTTTCTGGCCCCGTCTCTCGGGGCGGCATGGTGGCCGCGTTGGTGTCGTAGGCCCCGGTCGAGTCCGGCAGGTGTTGCAGAGTGGAAGTGACGTGGCCAGCGCCTGTCTGGACCCCGCTCCCCACAAGCGCGGGGGGCGGAGAAACCCGGAAGATGTGTTCGCACTTCGAGCAGCGGACTTGCTTCCCGGCCAATTCATTCTTTACTTTGTGGATATGGCCACAATGTGCGCAAGGGATACTACTCACGGCGGACCCCTTCATGAAGGCTGTCAGATGTTCACTAGAAAACACCTCATTCCTAAGGCGGATTGAGATGCAAGTCTAATGCCGGTTCCCAGGGCTACGCCGAGCCCCTCCTCGCAACCAGTCCACCTCGAACACTCTCCCCAGCCCTTGTTCCAGAGAGAACCTGGCATGTCCTGTAATGGTGCGAAGACGAGAAGGGCGGCCCGAACGGCCGCCTCGCCGGGATCGACGGCACCCAGGAGTCACGAACTCTATCTGTACTTTCTCGCATCTTCCCAGCACATTTTATTAAGAGATAGTTATTATCTTTTAATTTGAGTGCTTCTGAATGGTCCAAATTGCAACCATTAGGCGGCGGCTCGCACCAACCGCTCCAGCAACCTCCGGAAACCCTCC
>JBBRIK010000914.1:0-3428 GCA_038221045.1 Gemmatales bacterium | reverse complement strand
CAGAGAGACGAAGCAGAAAATCAATTGAAGGAGGCAAGAAAAGCGCAAGGCGAGGCCGCCCAGGCGGTGCGGGCGCGCAGCGGCAACATCCAGCGCTGGCAGGAACTCGGCGGCCTTGCCGGGCGAATCCTGCTTGCGGTGATGCTGCTCTTCGTCTCGAGCCGCACGTTGATTCGGATGTTCCTGATTCCCGGCCTGGTATTGCTGCCGATCACGTATCACCCGTACTTTCAGGTCGTTACCGGGGAATACTATCTGTTCGCAACGGCCATTTTCTTTTGCGGGTTGCTGACGGTGGCGCAGTTCAGCTTCCTGAGCGAGTTCCTGCCCCGGGTCTATCCGATGCACCTGCGCGGCACCGGCGGCAGCTTCGCCACGAACTTCGGCGGGCGCATGATCGGTACCATGGCCGCCACGCTGAACACTGAGTATCTGTCGAAGATGTTCAATGGCACACCGCCGATGCAAGTCGCAGCGGCAGCGGCAGTGATCGGAGGCTCCGTCTACCTGATCGCTTTGATCGCGTCGTTCCTGTTGCCGGCGCCGAAGATGGACGCACCGGCGGCGGAGTGAGACCGGATCGCCGCTTGCGGCATAGCGGAGTCTCGCCGCTAAGCCGCAAGCGGCCAAATACCCATGCGCATCACCTACATCACTGCGGGCGCCGCCGGCATGTTCTGCGGCTCCTGCATGCGCGACAACACGCTGACGGCCGCCCTCGCCCGCCTCGGCCACGACGCCCTCCTCGTCCCGACGTACACGCCCATCCGCACCGACGAGGTGGACGTCAGCCAGAAGCGCGTCTTCTTCGGCGGCATCAACGTCTATCTTCAGCAGAAACTACGCCTGTTCCGCTGGACGCCGTGGTTCTTCGACCGCCTCCTCGACTGGCCGCGGCTGTTGCGCTGGGTGTCGCGTTTCGCAGCCAAAACCGACGCCCGCGACCTCGGCGACCTGACCGTCTCGATGCTCCAGGGCGAACACGGCAAGCAGAAAAAAGAAGTCGCCAAGCTCGTCCAGTGGCTCGCCGATGACATCAAGCCGCAGATCATCAACCTGACTAACGCCCTCCTCTCCGGCATGGTCCACGAGCTGAAACGGCATCTGAACGTGCCGATACTCTGTTCCCTTCAGGGCGACGACATCTACCTGGAATCGCTACCGGAACCGGAGCGCAGCCGCTGCCTGGAACTGATCCGCGCCCACTGCCGCGAGATCGACGGCTTCATCGCGACGAGCGCCTACTACGCCGATTTCATGTCCGGCTATTTCGCCATTCCGCGCGAACGCATCCACGTCGTCCTTCCCGGCCTGAACCTGGCGGGACACGGCGGCGACCGGCCGGCGCGCGACGGGCAGACATTCACTATCGGGTATTTCGCCCGCATCTGTCCCGAAAAAGGACTGCACCACCTCGCCGAAGCGTTCATCCAGTTGCGCAAGCTGCCGGGGACCGCCGGCGCCCGCCTGCGCATCTCCGGCTGGCTCGGCGAGAACAACCGGGCCTATTTCGAGGGCATCCGCGGCCGCTTGAAGGAAGTGGGACTCGGCGACGCCTACGAGCATCACGACTCGCCGGATCACGTCTCGAAGGTGCGTTTCCTGCAAGGGCTGGACGTGCTCTCGGTGCCGACGACGTACCGCGAGCCGAAGGGGCTGTACGTCCTGGAGGCGCTGGCCAACGGCGTCCCCGTGGTGCAGCCGCGACATGGGTCGTTTCCCGAACTGATCGCGGCGACCGGCGGCGGCATCCTCGTTGCGCCGGACGATCCAGCGGACCTGGCGCGCGGTCTGTATGAGCTGATGCAGAATCGCGCACTGGTCGAGGAGATGGGGCGAAAAGGGCGGGATGCGGTGTGGGAGAGGTTTCACGCGGGGCGCATGGCGAGGGATACGGCGGCGGTGTATGAGCGATACATGGTTGGCGAGCCTCCCGCGTAAGCGGGGGGAGTACGCTGCGACAGTGCGCCCCCCTTTTTCATTCAAGGGGTGAAGGAGTATACTTGCCGTAGCAACCTTTCTTGTTGAGGAACGTTCGATGACAACCGCCACCGTTAAGGAGGAGGCGCGCCAGCTGATCGAGCGCCTTCCGGATGACGCGACCTGGGAAGACCTTCAGTACCAGATCTATTTCCGGCAGGCTGTAGAGGGCGGGCTGAAGGATTCCCGCGAAGGTCGAGTCGTACCTCTGGAAGAAGCCCGTCGCCAGTTCGGGTTGGACAAGCCATGACCGTGAACTGGACCGAGGCAGCACTCGCCGATTTGCGGGCCACTGAGACGTACATCGCTCGGCATTCGACGCAGTACAGCCGTAGCATGGTCGAGCGGATCTTCGACCGCACGGGTCAACTGGTAGACTTCCCGCGCCTTGGGGCGGAGGTTCCGGAATACGGGGACGAGTTCTTGCGGGAATTGCTTGAGAACCCGTACCGGATCGTGTATCGCGTCTATGCGGACCGAGTCGATATCGTGGCGGTGGTTCATGGAGCGCGGTCCATGCCGCGCGGGCTGTGACACCTCCTGAGGAGAAACGACGGCATTGGGGCGATTTAGGGTACGGCCGTCAACGCGAGGCGATAAGCTGGCACGGTCAGCAGCGCTGCTCAAACGACGCCACAGACTACCCCGTGCTAGCTCTTAGATCTTAAATCCTGAACATTGGAGTTCAAAATGGGCCCTCGAATGAATTCCATTATCAAGTACACGAGCATAGTGGTGTTAAGCCTCGGAGCGCTTATTGCCGCAGCCACTGGGCTTGGAATGCTCTTCGGTTTTTTTGGTATCGAATCTCTTGAGATGCGCCATAACAGGGAACGGCAGGAAATAAAGTCGCTTCTGGACCAGCATAGGCAGGAGCAGGAAAGGGATCTGAAAGAACTCGCGAAGAGGCAAAACGAGCTATTTCAAGCGGATCAAGCCCAGCGCGCTAAAGAAATTCGTGAGCGGAATGAGACACTCAAAGATTTTCTGAATAAGTTCGATAAAGCTGGTCCAAGAGGGGTAGATAGAGACCGGTAAGTGGCGGGTAGTACGCCCAGCGCGGAGCGAAGGGCGTGATGAGTACCGCTTCTACCCGTCATCGACAGACCTCGCAATTAAGGTACCTTCATGTCCGCTCGCAGAAAAAAGGCTCTCGGAGGTCACACCAACCCGAAGCGCAGACCGCCCAAAATAACCGCCTTGAACGGCGAGAAGCTGATTCCGTTCGGGTGGTATGGGGGGAAGTTCTCTCACCAAGCGTGGCTTCTGCCGCTGCTTCCCCGATGCCATCATTACTGCGAGCCGTTTGCCGGTTCCGCGGCCATCCTCTTGAACCGCGCCCCTTCCCCGGTTGAAACCTACAACGATCTGGACGGCGAAGTCGTCAACTTTTTTCGGGTCTTGCGAGATGAGAAGGACAAGCTGATTGAGGCCATCGGCCTGACACC
>JBBRIK010000913.1:0-3435 GCA_038221045.1 Gemmatales bacterium | reverse complement strand
AGCAACTCCCGCAAGATGTGGACGTAACTGCCGTTGAGATGGCCGTGGATTCCCCCGTGGACCAGGACGAGCAACGGCAGTTTCGCTTCCGTCAGGTATTTCCGGGGCAGGAAGGTGTAGGCGCTGATGATGACGGGGTTGCCCGCGCCCTGGGCCGTCGGGTTCTTGATGACGCGCGGCGGAGGGCCGGTGTAGCGCACCTTGTCCACCTCGGCCAGGTCTTCCAGACGGCGGAAGAGCTTCTGTTCTTCGAGGGATTGGCTGAGCGATTCCTCGGCGAAGCGGAGCGACTCCTCCAAGGGCGGCAGGGCGGGCCGCAAGCGCTCGGCGGGTTTGTCCGGTTCGCGCGGCTGCGGCCTGGCCGTTGAGACGATCAGCACGCCGAGGCAGACGATGCCGGCGGCCCCGGCGATTTTTCGCGTGAACATCGTTCCCCCTTGCGGCGCCTGCTCGGCCTGAGCTTTTCACTGGATCGTAAGCCGTCGCCGGTAGTGTATTCGATTCGGTTCGCATGCGCCGGCGATGTGCCGTCAATCTTCGTCAGCACAGCGGCCCAGCAACGGCATGTCCGAACACGAGTAGAATCCCTCGTCTTCCACGTCGAGGATCGCGCCACAGTGGTCCACGAAGTAATCGAGGATCGCCCGGATCTTGAAGGCCTCCTTGTGATGATGGTCGCCGAGGACCGTGCAGCAGATGATGAACTTCGTCCGCGACAGACAATCCGCGACGCGCGTTTTCGCTTCGGACTCCTCCACGTCATCCAGGGATTCGAGTTCTCCCTTTGCTTCGCCCGCGCACAGCGAGCGCTTGCCGGTGTTGCGGTTGCACTCGATCAGAAGGGATTCCTCCTGGGGATCGTAGACCAACTCGAAACTCTTCCATGTCGGTGAGTCCAGCACCCGAGGGAGTTCATTCGGTGCTTCCGCGTTACAAACGGCCTCTTTACGCAGCCAGTCCAGGAGGCTGCGGATAGTCGGCACGGTCTCCGTCGTGCAGTACGCCCGAACCCAGTAACTCATCACTCTCTCCCGCCGTCGAGTGCATGGGCTGCGTCACATCCCGAACAGCATTGGCGCCCACAGCACCAAGCCGATCACCCCCACGACCGTCAAGAGCAGGTCCGGCCAGGTCAGCCGATGTGCCCACGGAAACCAGCGGTTGTTCGTCCAGTTCGTGCCTGGCGTCACCGACACCAGGAGTACCCGCAGCCCGAAAAAACCAAGAGCCAGTCCGAAGGCCAGATGGAGGTACGCGCCGAAGACCACCTCGCGCTGGAGGACCGCGTTGCTCGGGTTGTTCGGATCGTAGTAGACGGTCACTTGTTGATCCGGGCTATAGGGCCGGGCCAGAGCGCGGGCCGCCGAGGCGTAATTCTCCCTGGGACCGAAGGCGATCTGCGAGCCGATGTATTCCTTTCCCTGAACCGTGTAATGGTAGACGACCGAGGCGCTGTGTTCGACCATCCGCCGGCCCTGCCCGGAGCGTCCCACTGTCACGTCCACGCCCGCGCTCTCGACCTTGCCCTGGACGGCGGACCATTTCTGGCTGGCCTGGCATTCGGCGAAGGTCAAGATGGCAAAGACGAACAGTCCGCCAAAGAGCGCGGTGAACAACGGGCCGAACAGCCCCAACACGATGCGCTGGCCGACGCTCAGTGGTTTGGGAGGCTTGCCTGAGGCGTCCGCAGACATCACTCGGTTGAGGCGGTCAAGGAGCGCCGCGGACCGCGCGGAGGAGTCGGGCCTGCCCACTCGCGCCGCCTCGCGGGGGGCGACCGTCCCTTGCCCCGGCACATTTACAGGGCTGTGGCAGTGTGGACAAGTGATGGTCATGCCCGCTGCCGCAGGGGAGTTCGTCAGCAACTGGGCACATTCCGGACAGCGATGGTGGATCATGAGCTTTTACCTCATGGTGGAAGGAAATCCCCTCAACTCGCTTCCTGCGAGGGCGGGGGCATCAATCTCTGAATGAGCCGTTCAATCTCGCGATAGCACTTATCGAATGAGGGTGAGCCAGCGCGGCCCACATCGAGATCAAAGAGGGCCGTCAGGGCCGGCTGGTCCGCTGTTTCGGTATACTTGCGATTCGGAGGCATGCGTCTGCGGAGCCAGCCTTTCGCATCGCGGATCGCCTCGGCATCGGCCGGCGCGGCGAGGTCAGCCGGCAGCCCTCGCTTCCCGCGCAGCGATTCCGCGGCAGCGAGGAACCAGTTCTCGTACTCGTGGTTGGCCAGGACGACGCCAATTGGCAGGGTCGTCTTGAGGGTCTGCACTCGCTGAAGCAGTTCAGGCCCCAGGGTGGCCGGGCAATCGTCGTCGGCGTCGAGGAGTACCAGAATCGCTCCCGGTGTTCCAAGCTGCCGGGCGGCCAGTTCAATCCCGCGTTCGAGGTCGCCGAAGTGTCCGCCGACTCGGCTTCGCTTCACCCGCACGGGCCGCGGCACATCAACAGAGAGGTCGGGACTGAGCCGCTGAGCGATCCGTCTGATGAGGACCGGCAGCGCGCTGACCTCCCCATCGCCCTCCACGACACAGCCGATCCACACCGTACTCACGAGGCTCCCCCAACTGGCTCCGGCCGCCCGGTAGCGCCGTTGCTTCCGTTCTGTCCTCCCTCGGGGAAAAGCTGGCCGATCCGAAGAAGCTCGCCCGGTGTGTAGAGCCGCTGGCGGATCGACTCGCGCCCCGCTTCGTCGATGGGGGCGATCCGCGTCCATCCTTCGTCCGCAGTAACGGCAAGGATCGAGTCGGTCTCGACGTCCTTGCTGTCAAGCAGATCGGCGCTGTGCGTTGTCACCAGCACCTGGGTGCTGTAACTGGCTTCGAGCATGGCATCTCGGAGGACGGCGAGAGCGCCGGGATGGACCTGAGCTTCCGGTTCCTCGATGGCTACCAGGGAGGGACGAGAGCCGTCAGAGACGGCGGCCTGCAACAAGGCAGTCAAAATCCCGAGTGATCGCAGCGTTCCTTCCGACATCTGAGAGGGCCAGAACAGGTGAACACCGCCCTTGGGGATGTGCTGTGTGAAGAGCAGCGCGAACTTCGGAGGGTCGATTGGAAGTTCCTGGATTTCCGAGAAGACTGGTTCGACCCTGACCTTATTGAGGCCGGGGAGAATCAAACGGAGGTACTCGTTAATCCGCTCAGAGGCGTTCCTCGGGGGAACACCAAGGGCAAAGAGGACACTGGCGACATTGCTACCGTCCGGCAACAGAAACTGTCTCGGCTCGAAGGTACTCACGTCCTCGATGCTTCGGGGCTTGATGTTATAAAAGTGCATCCGGGTCAACGCTGCGTAGACGTCCTTGTATTCTGGCTGATCGGCCAGTTGCGCCAGGGCAAGCCGTTCTCCGAGGATAGCGGCGTGGGCCTGTTGCCTCTCATCCTGGGAAGCCGGCAACCCGATTTGCTCATCCATGACTTCCCACGTGCT
>JBBRIK010000912.1:0-3436 GCA_038221045.1 Gemmatales bacterium | reverse complement strand
CTTGGCGAGCGGGGGGCGTAAGCCCCCTGTTCAGCAACAGGGGGCTTACGCCCCCCGCTCGCCACTCTGTCTGGGAGGCACCCCATGCCGCTTCGTCTTTCAAACCTGCGGATGGGCCTCGATCAGCCGGAATCCAGCCTCGCCGATCGCGCCGCGCGCATCCTTGGCCTCACTCCTGCCGACCTGACACGCTGGCGCATCCTCCGCAAGAGCCTCGATGCGCGCGACAGTCATTCGCTCCACTTCGTCTACAGCGTCGAGGTCGATCTTGCCGCCGACGAGGTCCGCCTGACGGAGTTGATCCGTCGCCGCTCGACTGCCGACGTCCGCGTCGAACGCTACGAGGAGCCGCCCTTCGTCCTGCCCACGGCCGGAACTCTGCCGCTGGGCGAACCTCCGGTCGTCGTCGGTTCCGGCCCTGGCGGACTCGTCGCGGCCTATTTCCTCGCCCTGGCCGGCTATCGTCCCCTGGTGCTCGAACGAGGCCGGGCCGTGCGCGATCGCATCCGCGACGTGCGTGCCTTCGACGAGGGCGGCCCGTTCGATCCCGAGAGCAACTACCTCTTCGGCGAGGGAGGTGCCGGCACCTTCAGCGACGGCAAACTGACCTATCGCAGCTCCGGTCCCGACGTTCGCCGCGTCCTCGAACTGTTTGCCGAGTGCAAGGGCAAGCCGTCGATCCTGTACGACTATCGGCCCCACCTGGGCAGCAATCGCTTGCCCGCCGTCGTCAAGGCGATCCGCCAGCGCGTCGAGTCGATGGGCGGCGAGGTGCGTTTCTCGTGTCGCGTCGAGAACCTCGACCTGCGCGACGGCTGCGTGCGCGGCGTCGTCACCTCGTCGGGGACCATCCCCACGCGCGCCGTCGTCCTGGCCATCGGCCACAGCGCCCGCGACACCTACGAAATGCTCCTTCGCCAAGGTGTCCCGATGGTACAAAAACCTTTTCAGATGGGAGTTCGTATCGAGCATTCTCAGTCGCTCGTCAACCGCGTCAAGTATGGCGAGTCGAGGCTGGAGGAGAAGCTGGGAGCGGCCGACTATTCCCTCGTCGCCAATGGCCGGCACGATCTCTTCACTTTCTGCATGTGCGCCGGCGGCTACATCATGCCGAGCGTATCGGAGCCGGGAGCGTTCTGCACCAATGGCATGAGTCTGTCGCGTCACGATTCGCCTTTCGCCAATAGCGGCCTCGTCGTGACGATTCCGGTCGAGGCGTTCGGCGGCAGCGACGTTCTGGCCGGCGTTCGGCTGCAACGGTTCTACGAACAGCGAGCCTTCGAGGTCGGCCGGCGCGAGTATCTCTGTCCGATCCAGAAGGCGAGCGACTTCCTCGCGGACCGCTCGACAGGCGCGGTCCCGGCGTGCAGTTATCCGCGTGGAGCGGTGCCGGCCTCCATCGCCGATCTCGTGCCGCCGCTGATCGTCGAGGCGCTCAAGCACGGGTTGCCGATCATGGACAGGCGCTGGCACGGCCGATTCATCCCCGAGGCGACGCTGGTCGGCCCCGAGTCGCGCGGCAGCGCTCCCGTCCGCATTCCCCGCGATGAGACGACGCGCGAGACGCCGGGCATCGACGGCCTGTATCCGGTCGGCGAGGGTGCGGGCTACGCGGGCGGCATCGTCAGCGCCGCCGTCGATGGCCTGAAAACGGCGAAGGCGATTCTGGCGAAATACGCTCCTCTCGAAACTCCGACCCGGAGTTGATGGGTATCCTGTCCGAATACCAATCCCTGACTCTCCGGAGCGTACACATGTCCCCTCGCCAACTTGGCTTCGTCCTGCTGCTCATTCTCGGCTGGAACTCCGCCGGAAAGGCGCAATCGACTCTCGACCTGATTCCGCCCGACGCTCTGGGCGCCTTCGTCTTCCGCGACGTGGCCGCCTTGAAGAAGAAGGGCGATAAGCTGGCGCAGGATTCCGGGATGCAAGAGCGTTATCGTCCCTCGGCGCTGCTGCCGCTCGCCTATGCAGTCCTGGGCGTCAACCCCGCCAGTGTCGATGAGAGCAAGCCCATCGCCATTGTCGTCGTCGGTCCGAAAGTGGTGGACCCGCAAGGGAAGAATCGTGCCGTCTCCCCAGAATGTCTGGTCGTCGTCTTGCCCTTCAGCGATTTGGGGAGCATGGCGGCGAATTTCGACCTGAAGAAAGAAGCGCTGAAACCGGGTCAAATCGTCAAGGCAAAGAAGCACCCAGGTATCCTCGGCCTGGAGTTTTTCTGCTCCGTCAAGGGATCGAACTTCTACCTCGGCACCCACGAGAAGGGCGTCCAGTACCTTCTCGACACGAAGGGACTGGCCAGCGAACTGTCGGTCGGGCAGCGCCGGCTGCTGGGTGACTCCGATGCCCTCTTGCACCTGGGGACCGAGGCCTGGGGCCATGCCTGGAAGGACTTGCTTCGCGACGTCGAGACGAACCTCGACCTGACGAAGGACGAGACGGAACGCCAATCCGTGAAGGAATTCGTGCAGGCGCTCGGCGGCGTCCGCTTCGGGCTGGCGGCCCTGCGCGTGGATCGCGGACTCGGGCTGAGCATGTTGAGCGTCTTTCCGAAGGAGGGCAACGAGGGGGCGAAGAAGTTCCTGAAGGCACTACGCGGCGGCGACGGCGTGTCATCCCTGACGGGATTGCCCGAAGGGAACGTCGTCGCCATTCAGGCGTCTCGGGGCGACGGGTCAAAGAATGGTCCCATCGCCCGCGTCTTCTTTCGCGCCCTGGTGCAACAACTGCTTGAGCCAAGCAAGGTCTTCGGCATGGGAGATCGTCCCGCCCTGCTCAACGTCTTTGGCGAGGTCTGGCAGCGTCTGCAAGGAAGCCGACTCGCCGTCTACAAGACGGCCGATCCCTCGGAACTGGGCCTGTTCAGCGTCGTCGGCATCCTGGACACCGAAGACCCGAAGCAGTTCTTCGACGATCTCAGGCAACTGGCGAAGCTCGGTGACGCAGAGGGCATTGACCTGAAGACGGAAGCGGGCAAGAAGGCGTCGGAAGCGGAAATCGAGCAACTCGTCAAGGACCTCGGCCATCGGCGCTTCACCGTCCGCGAGTCGGCGTCGGCGAAGTTGCAACTGGCGGGCGAGCCGATCCTGCCCTACCTCGAAAAGGCGATCAAGTCAGACGATCTGGAGATTCTGCGCCGGGCCGAACGAGTCAAGGGAGAGATCGTCAGGGCTGCGGAGGCGCAGCGGAAGGAACTACTCAGCGGCGAACTAACGCGCGGCCTCAAGCCCAGTTTCGCCTTCCTCGACAAGGTCGAGAAGGTTGAGGGACAGGAGGTTCGGCGGATCGCCGTCAAGCTGTCGAAACGCGATCTTGCGGCCGCACCGCAACTGGGCAAACTGTTCGGGCCGGAATGGAATCGCATTCGCCTGGCGGTGGTCGGCAAACAGGTCGTCATCCTTCTCGGTTCGGACCTGGGGCTGTTCCAGGCGGCGCT
>JBBRIK010000911.1:0-3438 GCA_038221045.1 Gemmatales bacterium | reverse complement strand
CGGGGAGTGATGGTATACTGTGGGGAGCGCATGGTTCCCTCCTGGAGTGAACTTGGTTGCACAAGTCATTATCAGGAGGGACCTTGCGTTTGTCACCATGACTGCCATTCGGACTCGGCTAAAACGGAATCTACTGAGACTCCTTCTTGGGGACAATTGGCCTGAACCATACCGCGACGGAACATTCCGTCACTCCCCGTTGTGCAAAGGATATGCCCTCGCTGTCCGGTTCGTCAGGGAGTCCGGAACGCAGCCTGTTCAGTGTCGTCGTCGTACGGAGTGAGTAGCAGATCGCGCACTCGTGGACAGGTATTTCCAGGGACTATTTGTACAGAAAGAGAGACGACTCGGTGCTTTTTCCACGAATTGCGGATGAACGTTCGGATGAACGTCGTCGCCCAAGCGTTGAGGTATACATTCGCGGCACTGAGGTACTCTCTGAAAAGAGGCGGCAGGAGATCTTCAATGCGTGCGTTCAAGACCTCTCCCAAGGTGCCGATTACTTCCTCAGCGCTATCCCCTGGAACACGAATCCTATACGTTTTCCTCAGCGTCGATCCAATACCCGAATTGAGGAACGTGCAAGGCTGGCCCATTCCGATGCTTCCCAGCGGCGAGCCCGTTGCCGAACTGCTCTGCGGGACACGCTGTAGGCCTCCGGGAGAAAAATCATGGTGTCTGGAACTTCGCGAACCCTCGTTGTTGGCTCCTCCCTCTTCGTGGCGGCCATGGTTGTCGTCACGGTGACCTTTGTGCTGGTCCGGCAGCCTGGCCACCAGCGCCGGTTCAAGGACCATATCGACGAGTATCTGGCCATCAACAAGGAGCAGACCGATCAGAGCGTTTACGTCAAGGGCAAGATGGTCGTCATCTCGAAGCAGGAGAAGGAAGTTGACGACGAGGTCTATCCCGCGCTTCCGAACGAACTGCGAGCGGACAGCCCGGCCGAAGTGGGGACCGTGGTGATCCTCAAGTGGGGCGCGCAGGTGCGCGGCGTCTATACGGGCGGCAACGCCTCCGCCCTTTGGCACACCTGCGAGGTGACGGTCATCGACAGGTCCCTCTCCGCCATCGTCGGGCGTCAGGACTTCCGGGGCGGCGACCCTCCTGTCTCAACGACCGGGCGGGGTGACATCTACGGAACGAAGCCGATCCAGGAGATCGTGGCGTACCTGACGGCACTCCCCCGCGAGACAGGGGGGGAAGCCGCGCCGATTCGCGACTGGATGGTCCTGTTCCGCTCCGACGATCCCTCCGTGTGGAACACCGACAGTCCCGGCGACAAGTTCGCTGTCCCGTTGCGGCGCGTCCCTCTCTCCATTCGCTTTCTCCGCCTGAAGCGCATGGACACCGGGGCGATGCTGATCCTTCCCATCAGCCACAAGCAACTCCTTCGTGAAGACAAGCCCGAACCGGCAGAGGGGTGCTGGTGGAACGGTACCGCTGCGGATGGCTGGGGCGGCCGGCATCTGGGGCTGGTGCAGGCGCCGCCGCTCCCGCTTGCCGAGAAGGGGACGATCCTGGTTTCCAATCACAACTTTTTCACTGGCTCCGGCTTCGGCCACAAGATGGGGGTAGACGATCGGCAGTACTGTTGCTGGCAGGGGAAGGAGGTCCCGCGAATCACCTTCGAGATTGCGGTCACTCCCAATCCGCTGACCGAGGCGGAGAAACGCATTCTGATGGGCTACGACCCCGATGAGGGAGCGCCGCCGAGCGGCTGGACGGTCCTGTTCCGGTCCGACGATCCCGCGGTGTGGAACACCGACAGTCCCGGCCGTTCCTTCGCCGTCCCGGTCTGGCGGGCGCATAGCAAGGTGCGCCACCTGCGCCTCAAGCGGATGGACACCGGCGAATCGCTCATCGTCCCGATCGCGCGCGAGCAACTGGCCCGCCAGCCCCGCTCGCCGGGGGAGAAGGAAGTACTCTGGAGTGGCACGGCGGGCAAGGAATCCGGCGGGTATCACCTGGGCATCATTCAGGGGCCAGCCATCCAATGGCCCGAGGCCATCGCGGTCTCGAACCAGGGAGGCGCCTTCACCGGTTCGGGGTTTGGGCACAAGATTGGATTCGATGACCGGCAGTATTATTGCTGGCAGGGCAAGGAGATTCCGAAGACGAGCTTCGAGGTGGCTATCACGGCCGATCCCTTGACCGCTGAAGAGAAGGGTTCCTTATCCACGGCAGTGGCCCTCAAGAAACCGCTGCCTCGTGTCGCACCAGGGACGCCGGTCCCCAATGCGCTTGCTCAGCCGGAGCCGCCGAAGACAGACGGCAAGACGACCGTCGATCTCATTGGGTTGATCGATCAATCGAAAGACGTGGTCCTGGGCCGCTGGCTGGTCGTCAAGAACGCGCTGCATTGCAACGACTTCAGCAACGTCCCTCGCATCCAGATTCCCTATCAGCCGCCGGAGGAATACGACTTCGTCGTCACGTTCTCGCAGCCGGTGTTACGCAACGGCATCAGCCTCATCATGCCCAATCCCAGGGGCGGATCGTTTTTCTGGGCGGTGGGATATAATGGAGGCCGGAAATTCGGATTTCAAGCGAAGAACCTGAAGGATGATGGTCTTGTCATGCCGCTCATGCCCGGCAAGGCGTACACGACGGTGGTGCAGGTTCGCCGTGACGGAGTGAAGGCCTTGGTAGACGGCAAGGTGGTGATGGAACACAAGACCGATTTCCGCGATTTGAGTTGCGATAGCTACCGAGAGATCCCTGATACGAAGTTGCTGGCGGTGGCCTGCGACGATCCGACGGTGTTTCATTACGTCCGGCTGGTGGAGATTACCGGCACCGGGAAGAAAGCTCGCTGAACGCGCCGAACTGGGGTGACACTCGCTCAGGTGGCGGCGCGGGAAATGTGTCGAGGGTTGTTGTAACATCAATTTAAGAAATGACTGATGTAGAAACGACTCCTGACATTTTTTCGGCCTTTTCTCCCTGGCCCAACTCTCCATTCAACCTCGGATTCTACAGCGCTCCAACGGAGTACGCCAGAGCGGAGTCCTGTGGAGAGTTCAGTCCAGCGGTCCGCCTGCTCTTCTCACCGCGTCGAGTCTCTCCGATAAGGGAACGGCTGTGACGGTGCGGCGACACTTCGCCGCCCCGTTAGCTTCGGTTCGCGACACCTTTTCGCCTTCGCTGTGCGTGCAAGACCATCTGTTCCAGGTATCATCTCCCGAGGAACACGACAGCGCCGGCATCGAGTTTTCGAGCCTTGTCTGGGCAAAGGGCAGGTAGAATGACTGCGGGAGAAAACCGAAGGCTGGCGAGGCATCGTGGGAGGAGCGGTCATGTCCATCGTGACGAAAGGCGAGGCGCTCGAACGGATGGCCAATGGTGTAGGCATCAGATTAGTTGGTGGCACAGATGTTCAGTTGAGGCTGCGTCGCCAGTAAGCTTGCCACTGACCCGGTTCACTCTTCAAGAGAG
>JBBRIK010000910.1:0-3446 GCA_038221045.1 Gemmatales bacterium | reverse complement strand
GTAGATGCCCCGCACCTCGGCAGGGGCTGCAGGCTTGAGGTCGAAGCTGTCATGATGCGACAGTCCACCGCCCAGGTAGACGAGAAGGACGGACTTCGCCTTGCCGTGCGCCGCCTGTGCCTGTCCGCTCAGCAGCATGGGCAGCGAGAGAGCGCCGGCCGCGCCGACTCGAAGGAAGTTGCGTCGTCCCAGTTGAATGTCGAGCATAAGTTCACCTTGAATCGAGTCCCGGACTCGCGCCTGGCCAACACTGTTTCAACACGAGGGCTATGGTCCAATCAGGAAGACGTCTTGCCAATCTGCAAGAAGGCTTCGACGTCTTGCAGTACCTTGTCCCATCCGAAGAACTGTCGCTTGACTGTCGTGAAAAGATCCATCGCCTCATTCCAGTGAGGCTCTCCTTCGGAGACGCTCCAGGCCGCGAGCACATCTCCCTCACGCCCGCAAATTTCGAGAGTGATGCGATCAAATTCAGCGACCGGAGCATCATAACGAATAACAATGCGTGAGACGGGAAGTTTCAGAACAAACCGGGAATGATCTTTCTGGACCGCCTCCCATTTGGCCATGCCCTGATTCGTTTTGTCGAGAAGCCGGCGTGCGATTTCCACATATTGATTTTCTGCGATCATTCAGAATCCTCCCCTGCGGCAAACGGACTATGGAGAGAATCAAGCACCGATTGCAAGCCAACGCAGAAATCGATCCAGCGGAGAGCGGGGAAGCGGCTCAATTGACCGGAAGCCAGGCGTCCACATGTACCCGACCACTTGCGCGCATCGGCGGCTGACTGACCCGCGCTTAATGAGAGGGCACCCAGTTGCCCCAATTGATCGGCAAGATCACTCAGCCGCATCGCGGCGAATCCCCACTCTGCTGATTCAATGAACACCTTTGCTTCGTTGACGAACCGATGAGCATTCGATGCAGCGTATCTCCTAAAACTCTTCCGGCTTTCGTCGAGCATCTGATTGGCAGCATGTTTCGCGGCTTCCGCAGCATCTTTGGCAAGCCAAACCTGTCGCGCCGTATACAGTAAGCCAGCAAACGTGAGCAGGAATCCTCCAATGCTGATTATACCTCGCCAGACGTCGGACAGCATGGTCAGGCATCCTTTCTGACCCACCTTCTCAATGATTGAACGAGAACTCCTTCGAGTTCAGCAGCGCCCAGAACAGATCCCGAAACACCTCGCCGCGCTCGCCGTCCGCAAGCGCTTTCCGTACCGCTTCCTTCTCCGGCTCCGAAGGCAATCGGCCTCGTGTCGCCAACGACAATTCGTCGCGCACCTCGTCGTCCGTCTTCTTCTCCTTCAGCAGCCGCGCCAATCGCCCCTGTCCCGACCCAATCTTCTGCACCACCGTCTCGCCGTTTTGCAGGTGCAATACCTGCGGCAGCGTCACCTCGCCACTCCGCTCACAGGCACAGGCGGTCACTCGCTCAGACCGTCCGAACACGGTCAGGAAGTAGGACTTCAACGTCGGGTCAGGCAACTGACCGGCCCGCACGCCTTCGGGGTAGCCGGGAAAACGATCCGCGACTTCCGTCGCCTGGGCCAGAGCGTCCAGCAGCACTTCGGCCGGCAATCTTCGGGCGTAATAGTGCGAGTAGAAGCGCGTTTCTTTCGCGTTGGCCGGCATCGTCGATGCGCTCAACTGATAGGTCCGCGAGTTGAGGATGACACGCATCAACTGGCGCAGATCGTACTTCTTCTCGACGAACTCGCGATTGAGGGCCTTCCACAGTTCGGGGTTCGTCGGCGGATTGCTTGCCCGCAGATCATCGACCGGCTCAACCAGGCCCGTCCCCAGGAAGTGCTTCCAGACGCGATTGACCATCGCGCCGCTGAAGTACTCGTTCTTCGGATCGGTCATCCAGCGCGCCAGGTGTTCGCGTGGATCACTCTCCGGGCTGATGTTCAAGGGGGTGCGGTCGAGCGGCTGCGCCGACATGAATTGGCCCGTGCGCGGCTGCGTCACGCCAACGGGGTTCTTGCTCGGCTTGCCGTCGTAGCCCGCGACGAGCAGGCTCGTCGGCCCGTCCTTCGACTCCTTGCGCATCATCTTGATGCGCGAGAAGAAGGCGGAGAAGTGGTAGTAATCGTCCTGCGTGTAGCGTTCCAGCGGATGATTGTGGCACTGAGCGCAGCCGATCCGCGTCCCGAGAAACGCCTGCGCCACCGAGGCGGCGGCCTCCGAGCGATGGGCCTCGCCATGCTCGCCGACGGTGACGATGTAGTAGCCGACTGCTGGCGCGTCGTCGCTCTTGCCCTTCGCCGTCAACACGTCGCGGGCGATCTCGTCCCAGGGACGATTCTTCTCGACCTGCTGCCGCAACCAGACGTGAAAACTGCGCACGCCCTTCGCCCCGCGAACGTCGTGATCGCGTTCCTTGCGGTTCTGCAATAGATCGCCAAGAAATAGCGCCCAGTGATCGACGAACTCGGGCCGGCTCAGCAGATTCTCGATGAGCCGCTTCCGCTTCTCGGGCTGCTTGTCGGAGAAGAACGTGCGGACCTCATCGGGTGTCGGCATCACGCCGAGCGTGTCGAGGAAAGCGCGGCGCAGGAACTCGTCGTCGCTGCACAATTCCGAGGGCGGAATGCGCAGGGCGGCAAGCTTGTTGAAGACGTGTTCGTCGATGAAATTGTTCTTCGCCGCGAACGCTTGCGGGTTGAGGGTCTGCTCGAACGGGGCCGTGAGGATGACGACGGCCACCTGAGTCTGGAAGCTGACGCGGACTGCTGTTTCGCCATGGCGGCGCACGCGGACCTTGCCATGTGCATCGACCTCGGCCATGCCGGCGTCGTTGGAGTCGAAACGACTCAGCCAGGTGACGTCGCGTTGCTGGCCGGGAGCGAATTCCGCCATCACGCGCAACTGCACTTCCTGACCGGGACGGAGGATCGACTTCGCCGGCGTGACGTCGAGCTTCGTCGCCTCCTTCTCATCCTTCAGCGGACCGGGAGCGCCGGCGCGAATCCAATCGAGGAGGAGCTTGTGCGCCCGGCTCTCCACGCCGAAGAGTTTGCCGCCCTCGTGAGGCGCTTGCCCGGTCGGCTTGAGCAGCAAAGAGCTTGTCTCGGGAGCGGCCGGATTGATGCGGCGGCCGGCGAACTCGCGCGTGATGCCGATATGGTCCCAGTCGGGAGCATAACCGCGCAGCGACAGACGGAAACCATTCTGGCCCACGCCCTTGCCATGACACGAGCCCTGATTGCAGCCGTGGCGCGTCAGAAGGGGAACGACCTCGTTGACGAACGATGGCACCTCGGCCTGAACGGTGGGACAGAGCGCAAGGAGAAACGCGAGTGGAGACAGTCGGATCACGTCGGACCTCATCAGGCAGGCGGGCGTAAGGCAGCGGGGGAGAGACCCGCGGCAGGGAGGCATCAGTCCCTATTGATCTTATTCGCCGCCGATAGAGGTCGCAAGCCGAAAGGAGGG
>JBBRIK010000909.1:0-3447 GCA_038221045.1 Gemmatales bacterium | reverse complement strand
GGATGGTTCACATAGCGCGGCGGCTGAGGCCTGCCGGGAATGCCCATGAAGGGGGCCATCGGACGGACCGGCGGCGGTCCCGGCATCCCGGGACGGGGAGGGCCGCCTCCTGGCATCCCTGGACCGCTTCCTGGCATCCCTGGCATTGGAGGCGAGTTGGGTAGTTGCATCATACCGGACAACTGGGGAGGC
This sequence comes from Gemmatales bacterium, assembly GCA_038221045.1. GTDB lineage: Bacteria > Planctomycetota > Planctomycetia > Gemmatales > Gemmataceae > JBBRIK01. The sequence goes on along the minus strand of JBBRIK010000909.1, from coordinate 3,255 downwards.
CCCGCGGCTCCAGGAGCCGAGCCAGTATTTTGCCCGGACTTCCCTCCCGGCCCTTTGGGGCCGTAGATCATTCCCTGGAACGGGTTAAAGGGGGGCGTCACACAGTAATTCGGGCCGTAGAGGGTCCCGCACTGGTCGTAGGCGTAGAAACCGGGGCCACACATGTTGGGGGCCTGCGGCACATAGATCGGGCGGGGGGCACAGTATTGAGATTGAGCCGAGGAAGAAGTCACCGTCAGTGCCACCGCCATCAGCGCGGCCGGAGCAAGAAAGGCTCTCATTGCGCATCCTTTCGTGGATCATTCCCTGGGAGGTCGGTCAAGAAAAATCTCGATCCTCGCAAGGCTAACCCACGATCTATCCGCGCGTCCGATGAAGGCAGAGTGGTTTCTCGAAATTGTGGAGGCAAACAGTCCGAACAGAGCAGAAATGCGGGAAACGCCGTCTCTCAAATGAGCAAAGACCAGGGACCAACCACTGTTTGGTCCCTGGTCTTTGCGCCTTGGTCATTCCGAGCGGGTCACTGCTGGGGGTAACCGCCGAAGCCCCCGCCCCCGATAGGCGCACAGGCGGGACCGCAGGCGGCGGGGCCGTTGTAGCAGCTATTGGGGCTGGCCCACTGCATCGACGGGCTGACGAAGACCGGAGCATAGTTGATTCGGCCGCTGCCGTAAGGACCGCCGGCGCAGTTGATCTGGTAGCCGTGGTTCTTGTAGTAGGCGACCCAGTCGATATTGTCGAGGTCGCCGTAGTAGTGCTTGAGGGCGTTGTAGTAGTCGTGCCAGAACTTCTGGAGACGCTCTTCTTCAGGCGTCAAGCACTTGTTGCGCTTGGCGAAAATGTTGTACCACGGCTGATAGCCACTGTACTTCAGGCTGGCCCAGCTAGCCCGCGCCGGACCGCTGCCCGCCAGCAGACCGAGCACTGCCCCGACGATCAAGGCGAACCGTTTCATCGCGACTCCTTCCGCAGCAGTATCGAAGCCGGTCGGGGGAGGGCGGCCCTCCACCGGGCCGGACATCTCCAGGCATCCGTTCCCACGACCCGAAAGGCCGGCCAGCGTTTCTCGCTACTCGCGATCCCCCGCCGCATCCGGCATAATTAGAATCGGTCCGCCAGCCTCGAAAGTACCTGGAAATCGGAGAGAGGAAGCCCTCCGAATCCTTGCGCCTGACGCACAGCCGATACATCCGGCAATCTCCTCGCGGGTTGCCCCGCTCGCCGGGCTTGAACTTCCGCCGCTTGCGGCTTTGCAATCCGGAGCGCTACTCCGGCTTCAACTTCTTCTTGATGGCGTCGAGCGCGGTCTTCGCGGCGCGGATGGAGCCATCGCCGACTTGGCCGCTCGCCAGCGTCTCAAGCGCCGGGACGCTCTTTTCCGTCCCGATCACTTGCAGGATGCCGCACACCTCCATCCGGAGGTGGACGTCGCGATGGATCAACAGTTTCACCACCTCGTCCTCGGCCGGCGCTCCAAAATCCTTCAGCGCCTTGGAGGCGGCCGGCCGATCGAAAAAGTCAGGCAGACGGGCGACGAGGGCTGGAATGGCCCTCTCGTCCTTGAGCGTCCCCAGCATTTCCATCGCGAGGTTGTGCAGGTTGCGCGAAAGGCCGCCCCCGGCCTTGGCGTTCAGCACGGCAAGCAGTTCCGGGACGGCTTCCTTATCCAGCCAGACCTTCAAAGCACGAGCGGCTGCCTCCTGCGTCCAGCCGTCGCGGTCCTTCAGCAGCGCCGCCAGCGCCTTCGCCGTCTCGCTGCGTTTCGCCTCGATCGGCTTCGTGTTCTCCAGCCATTCGACTGCCGTCCGTCGCTGGTTCGCGTCCTTGGCCTTGAGGTCGTCCAGCGACTGCGCCAGCAGCAGTTCATCGGCCGCGCCATACCCCTTGAGCAGCGCTCGAACTCGCGTCTGAACGGTGGGATTGGGACTGTTCATCAGTTTGACCACGTCCTTCGCCGCCTCGGGCGCGAGTTGCTCGAGGGCCTTGCCGGCGTCGCCTGTCGTGAAGTGATTCGGCAGATACAGGATGAGGGCGGCCGCGCTGCGGGCGTCTTTCCATTTGCCCAGCGCCTCGAAGGCCGCCCGATGGCCGTCGCCAGGGAACACTTCTTTGGCCCGTGCCTCAAGCATTGTCGCGACGCCGGGCGTATTCTGCTTCGACCCCCATTTGAGCAAGCCCTTCATGGCAACGTCGCGAACCTGGTTGTCCGCCGAAGTCAGGAGCTTCTCCTGAATACTCGCCACCTCGACGGCCCGGTCCGCGATCGGAGTCTGTTCCCCGATCCAGCCGAGAGCGTTCCGCTGGACATTCCCATTCGCGGATTTAAGGTCCTTTAGACTCTGGGTCACAAGGAGGTCCTGGGCCGTTTTGTACTCCTTGAGGAGTCTGCGGGCTGTGTCACGGGTGCCGTCGTCGGGGTGGTTGAAGTAGGTCAGCATCTCCTTCTCGGCCAGCGCTCCATACACCTTGAGAGCGTTCTCGGCATGTCCCCGGTCGAAGAAGTCAGGCAGTCTCTTGGCGATCGGCCCGATAGCGCGGAGTTCCTTGCGTCGAGCCAGTTCCGCGAAAGTTTCCGCCCTGTCCCACTGCCTACCTGGACCCGTGATCTGGGCCAGGAGCGTGTCGCTGTCCAGGTCTTTTATCTCGACGCGCGGTGCAACGGGATTCACTTCCGGCGGGAAGAAGCCACCCGGACCGCCAGGCCCCCCAAAATTCGGAGGAGGTGCGAAATCGCCGGGGTTCGGAAAGACGACGTTGCCCTGGTTGAAGGGGCCTTGCGCGATTTCCGGCTCGGGCGTCCGATCCTGCACGGCGACCCAGATCCCCACTCCAATGGCCGACAGAACGAAGAAGCCGATCACGCCGACAATAATGACCGTGCTGCCGCTCTCGTTCGACGGCTTGCGAATGCGGCGCGAGCCGCCCCGCTTCGACGGTTCGTCGCGATCCTTCTTGTTCGGACTCCAGTAGCCGCCCGCCCCTCTCTCCGCGAGTTCGCTCGAGATGGCAGACTTCTTTCGCGGCGCTGGCTCGTCGATATCTTCAGTGTCGTCCCTGGTCTTGCCGGGAACGAAGACGTGGGCGCAGCCCTCGCAGCGGAAGCGCTGGCCGCGTTCCTTGTCGAGCAGTTTGAACTTCTCGCCGCATTCCGGACACTTCGCGTCGAATGGCATTGCCTCTCTCCCCACCTTCCGCTGGTTAGCCGCGACGCGGAGTCTTCGGAGCGGAGCGCGTCCTGCGTCATCGCGTCACTCG
>JBBRIK010000908.1:0-3450 GCA_038221045.1 Gemmatales bacterium | reverse complement strand
CTGCGTCGCGGCGCTTCGGAAGACGCTGCGTCGCGTCGGTTCGTAAGACGACGCAGAGCGTCGAAGAAGCCGTTCCCACGCAGAGCGTGGGAACGAGGGTGGACGAGGGGCGAGGGGCGAGGGTCTTGAATCTCCCACCCTAGTGACATAGGGTTGTCACTGAATCGCGAACGCGAAATCGACCATCGAAAGTTCCCATGGCCACCACGCAAGAACATCTCCGCCTGCTCGAAATCCCACCTCACGACGACGCTTTCGGCTGGCGGCGCTGGGGGCCTTACCTCAGCGACCGTGCCTGGGGTACTGTCCGCGAGGACTACAGCCCCAACGGCGACGCCTGGAACTATCTGCCGCACGACCACGCCCGCAGCCGGGCTTATCGCTGGGGCGAGGACGGCATCGCCGGCATCTGCGACCGCTATCAGATGCTCTGCTTCGCCCCCGCCTTCTGGAACGGCAAGGACGCCATCCTCAAGGAGCGGTTCTTCGGCGTCACCGGCACCGAGGGCAATCACGGCGAGGACGTCAAGGAGTATTACTTCCACGTCGATAACACGCCGACGCACTCCTACATGAAGCTGCTCTACAAGTATCCGCAGGAGGCGTTCCCCTACTCCTGGCTGCTCGAGGAGAACCAGCGCCGCGGGGGACAGGGCTACGAGTTCGAGTTGATCGACACCGGCATCTTCGACCAGGACCGATACTTCGACATCTTCATCGAATATGCCAAGGTCGATCCCGAGGACGTCTGCATCCAGATCGAGGCGTTCAATCGCGGCCCGGACCCCGCTCCGCTGCACATCCTGCCGCACCTGTGGTTTCGCAACCTCTGGGCCTGGAGCAACGACGCCTGGGCGCACCCCGAGAACCTCAAGGAGCCGGTCCTCCGCGTCGGGCCGCAGGGCAATGGCTTCCTCAGCGTCGAAGCCGACGACACGAACTTGCAGGTGCCGTCCGTCATTCCCGCCAAGGCGCGGCTGGGCAAGCGCATCCTCTATGGCCCGCCCGGCGGGGCGTCGATGTTCACCGACAACGAAACGAACGCACCGCGCGTCTTCAGCCCGAAGTCGAAGAGCCGCAAGAAATACGTCAAGGATGCGTTCCATCGTCATGTCGTCAACAAGGACGATTCCGTCATCAATCCGGCCAACGAAGGCACCAAGGCCGCCCTCCACTATCGCTTCGAGGTCCCCGCGCACGGCTCCATCAAGCTCGTCCTGCGCCTGTCGGACAAGCCCGCCCTGAAGAACCCCCTCGTCGAGGCCGAGGCCACTCTGAAGCAACGCCGCGCCGAGGCCGACGAGTTCTACAAGGCCGTCCAGCCGGCGAAGGCGACCGACGACGAGAGGCTCGTCCAGCGTCAGGCGTTCGCCGGCCTGCTCTGGAGCAAGCAGAGTTACCTCTACGACGTCAGCGTCTGGTTCGACGGCGACTGCCCGGAGTGGAAGCCGCCGCAGTCGCGCCGCGACGTTCGCAATCGCCACTGGCTGCATCTGAATTCGATGCGCGTGATGACGATGCCGGACAAGTGGGAGTATCCCTGGTTCGCCGCCTGGGACCTCGCCTTCCACTGCGTCGCCTTCGCCCCCGTCGATCCGCAGTTCGCCAAGGACCAGCTCTGGGTGCTGCTCTTCGAGCAGTTCCAGCATCCCAACGGCCAGATTCCCGCTTACGAGTGGGAGTTCTCAGACCTCAATCCGCCCGTCCATGCCTGGGCCGTGTGGCGCGTCTACAACATGGATCGCCTTCAGCGCGAGAAGCGCGGCGAGAAGGGCGACCGCGATTTCCTCGAGCGCTGCTTCCACAAACTGCTCATCAATTTCGCCTGGTGGATCAACAAGGTCGATGGCGAGGGCAACAACGTCTTCGAGGGCGGCTTCCTCGGCCTCGACAACATCACCGTCATCGACCGCAGCGAGAAACTGCCACAGGGCGTCAAACTGGAGCAGGCGGACGCCACCGGCTGGATGGGCATGTTCTGCCTGAACCTGATGCGCATCGCCCTGGAGCTGGCCAAGGCGAACCCGGTCTATGAGGGGCTGGCGACGAAGTTCTTCCAGCACTACACCTACGTCGCGCGGGCCATGAAGCATATGGGCAACCGAGGCGAGCCGCTGTGGGACAACACGGACGGCTTCTTCTACGACATGCTGCGGAACCCCGACGGCAGCTCGCACAAGTTCCGCGTCCGCTCGCTGGTGGGGTTGATCCCGCTGTTCGCGGTCGAACGGCTGGAGTATAGCTGGATCAAGGAGCATTTCCCGAGTTTCAAGGCGAACTTCGACTGGTTCATGCTCAACCGCCCCGACCTGGTTGAGGGCGTGATCCACGAATCGGGAGAGGGCGACAACAAGACGTTCGTGATGACGATCGTCGATTACAAGCAGATTTCGCGTCTGCTGGATCGCATGCTGGACGAGTCGGAGTTCCTGTCGCCGTACGGCATTCGCAGTCTGTCGAAGGTCCACGAGAAGCAGCCGTTCTGGTATCTCGACAAGTGTGTCGGCTACGAGCCGGCGGAAGCGGTGTCGAAGATCAAGGGAGGCAACTCGAACTGGCGTGGGCCGATCTGGTTCCCGACGAGTTTCCTGCTGATCGAGTCGTTGCGCAAGATCGGCAAGGCGTTCGGCCACGACAAAAAGCTGACGCCGCCGTCGAGCAAGGACAAGCCGCTGACCTTCCGCGACATGGCCGGTGTGCTGGCGAACCGGATGATCAGCATCTTCACCCTCAACAAGGAGAAGAAGCGTCCGGTCTTCGGCGGGACGAAGAAGTTCCAGGAAGATCCCAACTGGCGCGACCACGTCCTCTTCTATGAATACTTCCACGGCGACAACGGTGCGGGACTCGGCGCCAGCCATCAGACGGGCTGGACCGGCCTGATCGCCTCGCTGATCGACGAATGGCGGAGGTAGTGTACTTGTGCCGTAAGGATGGGCCTGTTATCATTACCTGAACATTCGTTTCGTTGCATTGCGCGTGCGCCACACACACCCTGCTGCGAATTTCCGTCCGGGGTGCGCGCACTTCCCATCGGCAAGCCTCCAGGGATGCACTTCTGGAGGGAGGCGGACCACCGGCGCACCATGTCCACCGAAAACGAAAGATGTGGGAATTTCCCACTTGCCATTATGCCAGCAGGCCGCGTTCCTTCAGGTAGCGTGCCTCGATCAGCGTTTCGAGCAATTCGTAGAGACGCCGCTCGATCCGCTCGCCAAGGGTGAAACGGTATTGGCGTGGAAACTTGCTTATGTGCTGGCAGGCCCACTTGACGAGATCGTAGGTCCTGGCGATTACCGCCAGTTCTTCGGTGGGCATGGTCCTTCCGGTTAGCCGCGACGCGAGTCTTCGAGCGGAGCGCGTGACGCGATTACGCCGGACGCTTTGGTTAGCCGCGATGCGAGTCTTCGAGCGGAGCGCGTGACGCGATTACGCCGGACGCTTTGGTTA
>JBBRIK010000907.1:0-3451 GCA_038221045.1 Gemmatales bacterium | reverse complement strand
TCCCTTCGGCCTGTTCGACAAACGCGGCATTCTCCCGCTCCTATGGTGCAGATCATTGTTGCTTCGGGTTTCCCGAGCTGAAGTCGTTCACCACGTTCACAGCAGTCTCCGAAACGGTTGCGATGAATGGGCCTTTCTTTCTCCTGGCCAATCGCTCGATCGCAGCTCGGTTGTTCGCAAAGATGTCGCCCATCTGCTCGCCCGCCATGTTTCCACCCGTGAGAGTAAACAATCGAATCCCTGCAACTTGCACTGCCAGCTTCTCGAGCGGGTTGCGTCGAATGCGTTTGTCCTTTGTCAAGACAACCCAGCCCCGAGAACCAACCTCTGCGATCCAATCGACGTCAGGGGTGTCATCGGAGAAATGGTCATCATGACGTTCCACATTCATCCCCGCAGTGCGCAGTCGGGCCGCAACATGGACGCTGCCCAAAGAGCGGTCCACGAAGAAGATGAGCTGCTCAAGAGGCTGCTCGGCTCTCGTAGCGGATTGCTTCTTCGATTTCTTCCGTCGGGCGGCCATAGTCCTCGGCTAACAGAGCAATGGAGTCGCCCGCCTCGTGGCGCTCCGCGATGATCCGGGTGGGGATTCCGGTTCCGGTGAGGCAGGGCGTGCCAAACCGAATGGTCGGATCGATGGAGATCAACCGGGGCGAGTCTTCGATTCGGCGGCGGGTGAACGGGAACAATCGGATAGGCGCGCTGTGACCGTCTCGATCGATGCGGCGGAGGTACTCTTCCAGGAGGTGCCGCATTTCTAATTGCCCATCGGCTGAAGTGTTTACGAGTTGCCCGTAGCGTTCGATGAACAGACTCTCCCCGTCGGTCAGCAGATCACTGGTGAGCAGTGGCCTCGTCGTGTGCAAATGCCGCTTGAAATAGTTGATCGTTCGGCGGACAGCTTTCAATTCGACGCGGTGAACACGACGGATTGAACTGAGAACGTGCAGTTCAACGAGGTTGTTGAAGGAAAGGAACTGTGTCTCCGAGTCAGCAATGGCGATGAGCGGGCGAAACTGCTTGGTGCCTGATTCTGTCGGGTATCGACGGCCTACAACCCAGGAGCGGACTGTCGCCGAGGGCAAGCGCAGGTAGTGCGCAGCGTCAGAGATGAAGTAGGCCGGAGTGTCCCTCGGGTCTCTCCCTCCGTACAGCGCAGTAGTTAGGTTAGGTCGCGTGGACATCACCACCTGTCAGTCATTTCGTCGCTCCCAGTTGTTGGAGCCGAAGGCGGCCAGCAACTCGCTCTTTGGCCCACCCTCTTCATCGTACACAATTAACCGCACGACAGAAAGCACGGTAAGCGCGACAGTGCGGCCCCTTTCAACCAACACGGCGACGAGCTGCAGCCGCCCCGCCAGCAGACCCCGATGCACCCGTCGGCCGGCGCGTTGCCGTTTCGCGTTTTCACAGAGCGGATATAATTGAGTATGCTTCCCGAAACGATTCCTCTTGCCAGGCTGTCGATGCCAGACGATCTTCAACCGACTATCGCCGCCCTACCTCAGAGCACCCAGCCTGTTGATAGCGCGACGCTGATGCCCTCCGGCGATGGCCCCTCCGCGCCCCTCCTCTGCATTCTCATCCCAGGCTACGAGGTCCTTGAGGAGTTGGGCCGGGGCGGCATGGGCGTCGTTTACAAGGCCCGGCATGTGCAACTGGACCGCGTCGTCGCTCTCAAGATGATGCTCTCGGGCGATCATGCGGGCAAGGAGGAACGCGCGCGCTTCCGCGCCGAAGGAATCGCCGTCGCCCGGCTGCGCCATCCGAACATCGTCCAGATTCACGAGGTGGGAGCGGTCGACGATCGGCCCTACTTCTGTCTGGAATTCGCGGCCGGTGGCTCCCTGGCGGCACAACCCTTCAACCCCGAGCGGATGCCGGAATTGACGGCGGGCCTCGTCGAGAAGCTGGCGCGCGCCGTTCACTACGCTCATCAGCAGGGCATCATCCATCGCGATCTGAAGCCGGCCAATGTCCTGCTCGACGAACACGGTCAGCCCAAGATCACCGACTTCGGCCTCGCCAAGAACGTCGGCCGCGCGGGAGGCGAGCCGACCGTCACCGGCGAAATCCTCGGCACTCCGAGCTACATGGCCCCGGAACAGGCGGAAGGCCGAACGCGCGATATTGGTCCGGGTACTGACGTCTACGCCCTGGGGGCCATTCTCTACGAACTGCTCACCGGCCAACCGCCCTTCCGCTCTGACACGCCCCTGGAGACGCTCTCGAAAGTGATCTCGCAGCCGCCCGTGTCGCTGCGACACATTCGGAAAAACGTGCCCTACGATCTTGAGACAATCTGCCTCAAGTGTCTGCACAAGGAGCCGGCCCGGCGCTATGCCTCCGCCGACGAGTTGGCCGACGATCTGCGACGATTCCTCAACGGTCAGCCGATTCGAGCGCGCCGCACTGGCTGGCTCGAGCGCGGCTGGCGCTGGTGCCGGCGTCACCCGGCCACGCTCTTCAGTTCTCTGGCCCCTCTGCTGTTGCTGCTGGCCATGACCACTCTGGCCAACCGTCAGACCGAGGTCGCCTTCGAGCATTCCAACGAGGCGTTGATCGACCGCTTGCAGGAGAGCAACCTCGTCAGCGCTCGCCTGGCTGCCAGCGTCGTGCAGGAGCAACTGGTCACCCGCCGCGATCTGGTCAAGCAGTACGCTCAGCGCGAGGCGCTGCGACGCGAGACTCAGCGCGGTCCCGCCGCCCGGCCCGAATTGCGCGAACTGCTGCGCCAGTTCCACGAACATCAGACGCAGCTCAACTTCTTTCGCTGGTCCGTGGCCGACAGCAAGGGCGTGACATTCGCGACCTATCCCGAGGATGTGACGGTCCACAACGTCAACTGGTCGTGGCGCGACTGGTTCAACGGCAAGGGCGATCGTCCCGAGCGGAAGACGGAGACCTTCGCGCCGCTCGACCAGGCGCACATTTCGCAGCCGTTCATCGGCCAGTGGCGCGACACGGGCCTGGTCGTCGGCATCTCGGCCCCGATTCACGATTCGAAGGACGCAAGCGTCACCATAGGCGTTTTGCTTGCGACCGTGCGGCTGGATGAGTTGAACAAGTGGCTGACGGACGTGCAAATCGTCGATGGGTTCGCCGTCCTGATCGATGCGAACAATCATTCCGTGCTGCATCGCGAGCGCGACCGAATCTTACCGCGTCCCAATCAGAACGCCCCGCGCTGGGAGTGCGCGATCTATGATGAGGCCCGCGCCGGTCCTCCGGCGAGTGCGACTTACACCGATCCGATCGATGGCCGCGATTACCTGGTCAGTTATGCCCCGCTGCCTCGCGTCGGCTGGGCGGCCCTGGTGCAGCACGATCGAGAAGCCGCCCTGGAGCCGATGCGCGAATTGCGCGGTGAACTGTTGCGCGGGACTTGGGTGACCATTGGCGTCGTCGTGCTGATGACGTCGGGATTGTGGGGTTTGCTGACCTGGCTGCG
>JBBRIK010000906.1:0-3464 GCA_038221045.1 Gemmatales bacterium | reverse complement strand
GCTGGCCGTGGCGGAGGAGAGCACCTCGCCCGCCTTCTTCGCTGCCTCGTTCACGTCCAATTCCGCCAATTGGATCACGCCCAGCGAACGCACCTCGAACGCGAAGGAGGAGGCCGTCACGCCGGCGAGAGTCGCCACGCTCTTCGGACCCCCCAGGCCGACGAGCGCTTCCGCGCTGGCCTGGCGCACGGAGAACGGCGTCTCCCCCGCGATGGCCAGGCGATGCAACGGAGAGCGCAACTCTTCCAGTTTCCACACTCCTCCCAGCCGGGCAGACGCCGCGCGGACGCCATCGTCCTTCGAGACGAGCAGCTTCTCAAGCGCCTTGAGATCGCCGGACGGTTTCGCCTTCTGCTGCCGCATTGCCTGGGCCAGGCCTTCGAGCAACACGGTCTTGCGCGCGGGCGGCGTCCGGTCGCTCAGCACCAGATCGAGAATCATCCGCAGATCGTCGGGAGTGCCAAGGGCCGCAATGAGCGCGAGGGCGTTTTCCTCGCGCTCGGCCGGGACCTTGCCGGCGCGGACCATCTCGACCAGCGGCTTGATCCCTTCGCGCGACCCCGCTGTTTTCAGGGCGAATGTCAGAGCGCGAACGTCGCCACCGAAGGTGATTTCGCCATTGCGAAGGGCCGGCATCCAGATCGAGCGCAACTCCCAGGTTGTTAGCCACAGAGCGTAATCGAGGAAGGCGTCGAGGGGGTAGTCCAGCGCGTGCAGGGCCGCTTCCGCCGCCTTCGCGCTCTTGAGCGTGGCTAGCGCGCGAACCGCCTCCAGCCGCACACGCGGATGCTCGTCGCTGACGCGCGCCTTCAGCAGTTCGAGCGAATTCGCGAGGCGATCGCTCCACGCCCCCGCCACGCGCGTAGCCGCCGCCCGGATGCGATGGTCCTTGGTTTCGAGCAGTATCCGCAACAGCTTCGGCTCGACGACGTCGAGGCTCTGATAGGTCCACAGGGCTTCAAGGAGAAGCGGCTCGTCGCCGGACTTTTTCGGATCGAGTTTCGCGGTCCAGGGTTCCAGAGCAGGCAGCACGTCCTTCTTGCCGCGCTCCTTGAGGACGCGGCGAGCGAAATGGCGCGTCCAATCCTCGGGATCGCGAAGGGAGGCGAGCAGGTCCTCGACCGGAGCGCCGGCGAGTTTCGGGCGCGGGACGAGGGGCCGATCCTTGACCGTGACGCGCCAGATTCGGCCATGCGTCTTGTCGCGGCGCGGATCGCGGAAGTCAACCTCGCCATGCTGGATGATCGGGTTGTACCAGTCGGCAATGTAGATCGCGCCGTCCGGCCCCATCTTGACGTCGATGGGCCGAAAGGCGGGATGATTCGACTTGATGAGATCGACCTGCTGGCGGGAGGCATAGCCGGAATCGTCCTCCTTGAGGACGAAACGGCAGACGCGATGGCCGCGGAAATCGTTGGTAATGAGGTTACCTTGCCAGTCGTCGGGCAGGTGCCGGCCGGAGACGATCTCGCAGCCGCAATACTTCGGCGAACCGGGATTGAGACCGTGCAAGATACGCGGCGTGCCATAGGCGGTGGGATAGGACGCGCCGGGAACGACATAGTTGACGCCCTCGCCGCCCGCGCCATCGGTCACGAACGACTGGCCGAAGCGGTCGAAGTGATGGCCCCAGTGATTGATCCAGCCGCGCGCGAAGACGTCGAGCTGCATCGTCTCGGGGCGAAACATCCAGGTGCCGCCCGCGTTGAGCCGGCGGACGCCGTGCGGCGTTTCGATGTGGCTGTGAATGTAGATCGACTGATTGAAGTAGAGCAACCCGTCCGGCCCCCAGCGCAGCGTATGGACCATGTGGTGCGTGTCCTCAGTGCCGAAGCCAGACAGGACGACGCGACGCCGATCCGCTTTGCCCTTGCCCGTGCTGGAGGACAGGTGCAAAAGGTCGGTGCTATCGACGACGTAGACGCCGCCGTCGCCGGGTTCGAGGCCGGTCGGGATGAGCAGGCCATCGGCGAAGACGGTCGTCTTGTCGGCCTTGCCGGTCCCTTGCGTGTCTTCGAGGATGACGATGCGATCGTTCTGTTTGGCGCCGGGTTTGATCTGCGGATACGACTCGGAGCAGGCGACCCAGAGCCGGCCAGCGGCGTCGAAGTTCATCTGGAGCGGCTTCATCAGCAGCGGATCGGCGGCGAAGAGATTGACCTCGAAGCCGGGCGGCAGTTGGAACGTCTTGCGCTCCAGTTCGGGGTCGGGGTCGGGGATCTTCGCGTCGCGCTGGGCGAAGACGAGAGAAGGGAGCAGGAGGAGGAGAGAGAGCAGTCGCATGGCAGTATCCTTGGGGCCGCTTGCGGCTTAGCGGGTTTTCGCGATCACTGGCGTTTCAACTCTATTTCCGCGTCATGGGAACGCGGAGCTTCGCAATCTCTTGTTCCTGCGCCTCGACGAGGGGATCGAAGAGCGGTATCTCGCGCGCGTTCTGGCCCTGTTCCTGTTTGCGGAAGCCAAAGAGATACGTCTCGTTCTGAGGCCGCCAGCGATGGAAGTACAGGCGATTCTTCTCGACGATCGTCTCGCGCAGTTTCTCATTGCCGTTGCCGTCCTCGGGTTTCCCTGACAGCCCGAGTGCTGCCGCGAACAGAGGAGCGGTTTGCCTGTATCCAGACGCCGTCAAGTGCAGGCCATTGTCGGTGATCGGCCGCTTCTTGTTCATGTCGCGGACAGCGCTGAACAGATCGGCGAAGAGATGCCCGCGCGTCTCGGCCACCTTGCCGATCTCCTTTGCGTACATTTCGAGGTTCTTGTTCTGCGTCGTGGCGTCCGGCAGCGGCGGGCCGAGGTTCTCCATCGGCAGCGGCGAGAACAGGACGACGCGCGCTTTCGTCGGCGCGAGAGCATCCAGGAGGCGTTCGAGTCCTTGCCGGAAGCGCGGGAGACCCTGGGGACCCTCGAACGATTCGTTCGTTCCGTAGGCGATGAACAGGACGGTCGGCTTGAGTCCCTTGACGCCCGCGACAAGCCGCTGGAAGCCCTTCTCCGGGGGATCGAAGACGCCGCGCGCCTCGGACCAGACGGTGTCGCCGCTCCAGCCGAGATTGCGAAACGTGACGTGCCGGTCGGGATAGTGCTGGGTCAGCAGCGTCTCCCAGTGGCCGTAACGCTGCTCGCGTTCGACGAGGGTATTGCCGATCCAGACGACGCGATCGCCGTCGCGCAGCTCGAACTTCTCGGCAGCGCGGGCGAAGTTCGGGAGGAGGAGACAGAGGAGCAAAAGGCAGGGTCTCATGATGCATCTCGCGGTCGGGGGGGGCCTCTCTCGCATGATACGACTTGACTCCCCCAGCGAACCGTGGGACGTATGGTTAGCCGCGACGCGAAGTCTTCGGAGCGGAGCGCGCTCCGCTCCGAGACGAGCGGCACCGGGGTAGCGTGGCCTGCCCGGTCTGCCCACAAGGCACGCTTACGCCGGGCCGCTCGCCTCGCTTCCCGCAGGCACCTTAGTATAGCGG
>JBBRIK010000905.1:0-3465 GCA_038221045.1 Gemmatales bacterium | reverse complement strand
CTGACTTCGTAGCGTGCTCGGCGTCTTTCCCCTCCGCTCCCACCCCCCCCGCCGCTCGCTTTCCTCTTTGCGCACGGCTATGTAAAGTGAGCGGAGACCAACGCGCATTGAGATTCCCCCGACTGGAGAGGCGATCATGACCACGGCAACGGCAACCGGAACCCTTCGTCGTATGCTCATCGACGGTAAGTGGGTCGAGGCCGACAACGGCCGAACGCTCGGCGTCATCAATCCGGCGACCGAGGAAGTCATCGTCGATGTGGCTTACGGCGGGCGGGCCGAGACGCACCGCGCGCTTGAGGCGGCCGGAAAGGCGATGCCGGCCTGGATGAAGCAGTCCTCGTGGGATCGGGCCAAGATACTCAAGAAGACCGCCGACCTGATGCGCGAACGGATCGACACCATCGCGCGGGCGTTGACCATGGAACAGGGCAAGCCGCTCGTGGAGGCGAAGGCGGAGATCAATCACTCGGCCGACACCTTCGAGTGGTTCGCCGAGGAGGGCAAGCGGGCTTACGGCCAGGTCATTCCGCACGCGACGCAGGGCAAGCGCCACTTCACGATCAAGCACCCCGTCGGCGTCGTGGCGGCGATCAGCCCGTGGAACTTCCCGATCACCTTGCAGGCGCGCAAGATCGCTCCCGCTCTCGCGGTCGGCTGCACCATCGTCTGTCGTCCGGCGAGCCAGACGCCGTTGTCGCTGATTCAGGTGTTCGAGTGCATGGTCGAAGCGGGCCTGCCGGCCGGCGTGGCGAACCTCGTCATCGGCACCGCTCAGGAGATGGCCGACGAGTTCCTCGAGAACCCGATCTGTCGCAAGATCAGCTTCACCGGCTCGACCGAGGTGGGAAAGCAGCTGATGAAAGGCGCGGCCGATCAGATGAAGCGACTCAGCCTGGAGTTGGGCGGGCATGCGCCGTTCATCGTCTTCCCGGACGCCGATCCCGAGGCGGGAGCGAAGATCGCGGTGATGGGCAAGTTTCGCAACAACGGTCAGGTGTGCATCGCTCCGAGTCGCTTCTACGTCCACAAGGACATCGAGAAGAAATTCATCGAGGCCACGGTCGAGGAGACGAAGAAGCTCAAGCTCGGCAACGGTCTCGATCCCGACGTGGCCATCGGTCCGATGTTCGAGAAGAAGGCGCTGCAATCGACGCAGGACCTGATCGACGACGCGCGGAAGTGCGGAGCGAAACTGCTGCAAGGCGGCAAGAAGAGCGACAAGTTCGACAAGGGCTACTTCTTCGAGCCGACGATCCTCACCGGCGTTCCGGGGCAGGCGAAGATCATGACGGACGAGCCGTTCGCGCCGGTGATGCCAGTGCTGAACTTCAGCAAGCTCGACGACGTGATCGCGGCGGCGAACAACACGAAATACGGCCTGGCGGCGTATGTGTTCACAAACGATCTGACGGTGATGTGGCGCATGGCGGAGGGGATCGAGGCGGGCATCATCGGCATCAACGAGCCGGTGCCGGCCGCGCCGCAAGCGCCATTCGGCGGCATGAAGGAGAGCGGAATGGGCCGTGAACTGGGGCATGAGGGGCTAGAGGCGTATCTGGAGACGAAATACATCGCGCTAAGGCTGCGTGAGGGGACGTGATCTACACCTTGCTTGCGTTTCGCGTTCTTAGAGGAGCGCGAAACGCAAGCAAGATCCATGAGGACACTCGATCCGAATACCCATGAAGTTCTTCCCCCCTCAACTTCACGTTCAATTCAATTCGGCGGACAATACCGTCGCTTTGGAAGCCCATGAAGAGTGGGAGCGTTGTGTCAAACGTTATCGGCGTCATTACAAGAAGATCGAACCTCATCTCCCTTCCCTCCTTCGGAGATTTCACGATGAGCAGTGCCTGCACGATGCGGATGTGTTCGCCCCGGCCTTTCTGCCGCGTCCCTTCGGGAACGGCCCAGAGGTCGTGATCGTCGCGCAACAGATCAACACTCTTTTTGCGGAATCTATCAATACTCTGGCCATTCTTCAGTACACCATCACAGCAGCTCCCGTCATTGAAGTTCCCCTGGCGTCGCCGGTTTTCAAAGGCGTGCAGCCCCTTTGGCTCTACGATGAGGTTGATCTCATCAACAATAATGAGTTTTCCCATGAAATCCTGATCAGTGATGGGCGAGTCATCAAGTTGCAGTTCAGCGATTTCACCTATCACATCGCTCCGCTTTGCAAAGAAGGACGAGCAAGCAGCCAGGCGGAGCCAAAGAAAAAGCAGATGGCCTCGGCCTGAGACCCATGAGAAAAGAGGGCCGCCTTGAAAGAGATTGACTACACCGCGCCGACCACCATTGCGGAAGCTGCCGCCCTGTTCGCGGAAAAGGGCGGCCGGGCGCGCGCCCTCGCAGGCGGCACCGACATCATCGTGCAGGTCCGTGAGAATCGCCGCGACCTCGATCTGCTCGTCGATCTCAAGAACATTCCCGAGGTCAACGATCTCACTTACGATCCGGCTCGCGGCGTTACGCTCGGCGCGGCGGTACCGTGCTATCGCATCGCTCAGCATTCGGAGATTGCCCGCGCCTATCCGGGCCTGGTCGATGCCGCCTCGCTGATCGGCGGCGTGCAGATTCAGAGCCGGGCCAGCGTCGGCGGCAATCTCTGCAATGCTTCGCCCGCCGCCGACAGCATCCCCGCTCTCATCGCTCACGAGGCCGTCGCCGTCATCGTCGTGCCGACTGGGATGCGCTCCATGATCCCGGTCGATAAGTTCTGTACCGCGCCGGGCCGCACGGTCCTCGGCAAGGGCGAGTTCCTCATCTGCTTGCACCTGCCGCCGCCGAAGCCATTTACGGGCAGTGCCTATCTGCGCTTCATCCCGCGTAACGAAATGGACATCGCTGTCGTCGGCGTCGGCGTGGCCCTGACGCTTGACGAGAGCAAGACGGCCTGCGTGGCCGCGCGTATCGCTCTCGGGGCAGTCGGGCCGACGCCGCTCCTGGTCCTCGAAGCAGGCGCCGCCCTGACGGGAAGCAAACTCGCGGACGGCGACCTCGACCGGGCTGCGACCCTGGCTCAGAAAGCGGCGAAACCGATCAGCGACATGCGCGGCGACGCCGACTATCGCCGGCATCTGGTGGGGGTCCTGGTCAAGCGAGCCGTGCGCAAGGCCATCGAGCGCGCGAAGGGAGGCTGAGCCGTGCCGAAGAAGATTCATGTTCAGACGACGATCAACGGCAAGCCAACGGACGTCCTTTGCGAGCCGCGTCAGAGCCTGCTCGAAGTGCTGCGCGACGAACTGCGGCTGACCGGCAGCAAGGAAGGCTGCAACAACGGCAACTGCGGCGCGTGCAACGTCATCCTCGAAGGCCGGCTGGTCAACTCCTGTCTCGTACTCGGGGCTGAGGTCCAGGGCAAGAGCGTGACGACCATCGAGGGCGTGGCCAGCCCGCAAGGGCTGCATCCCCTGCAACAGAAGTTCCTCGAACATGCGGCCCTTCAGTGCGGCATCTGCA
>JBBRIK010000904.1:0-3470 GCA_038221045.1 Gemmatales bacterium | reverse complement strand
CCCGGCGCTGCCTGACGCAGCATCTTCGCATGGCGCGTGATCTTGGCTCGCCCCCACTTCCTCGCACCGTGTACGGATACAAGCGCGTGCCGGACTATGACCACTTCCCGGACAAGCGCGGCAAGCAGCCGCACAAGTGGGAGATCGAGGAGGACAAGGCGGAAATCGTCCGTGCGATCTTCCATTGGTACGTCGATGGGTGGAGTCCGCGACACATCGCGATCGAGTTGGCCACGAGAGCGGTCGCTACGTCAACGGGCAAGCAGCACTGGGCAGGCCCGAAAATCGTGGGCATTCTCGACAACCCAGCCTATGTTGGGGATCGGGCTTTCGGCCGGAGAGCGACGGGAAAGCATTTCGTCCTACAAGAAGGCGAAGTGGTACCCGTTACAAAGCGGACGGCGGAGAGAAAGAAGCCGCTGTCGGAGTGCCTGCTTTCGACGGAGACGCATCCCGCCATCATCGACCGCGAATTATGGCAAGCGGTCCAGGCGCGCAAGGAGCGTCTCCGCAAGCAGGCGATCGAGGACGAGAACGGCCGGGTCGTTCGCCGTACGGGTCCGGCAACCACGGCCGGCGGAGACAAGGGTAAGTACCTGCTGACGCGCCTGCTGGTCTGCGGCCGATGCCATCACTGGATGACGGGGGTTGAGGACGGAAGAATCCAGCGGTCGAAGTTCTACCTGTGCAATCACTACACCGAACACGGATTGGGCGCGTGCGTGCGCTGCAAGGTGACTGAGGAGCAAATCCTACCGGGGCTGTTTGCTAGGCTGCGAGATCTGCTGAGCGCGGATCGGCAAGCGTGGCTGAGGGAGCGGCTACGCGAGCGCCTCCAGGCCCGGCGCGTGGTGGACGAGGTACCCGCGATCCGCAAGCAGGTCAGGGCAGCTGAAGGCTTGCTGGCCCGTCTGCGTGTCCGTCTCGGAGAATGCTCGCTCGACATGCTGCCGGAAGTGGAAGAGTCCATCCGGCAAGCCCGCGCCCGGCTCGCGGCCGGCCAGGTCGATCTACAACGAGCCGAGCAGGCGAACCCGGTCAAGGACTTGGAGGCAGCCATCGGCGCGGCCGCAAAGGCTCTCTGGCGACTGGAAGAGGCGGCGCAGGGTCCGTGTCGCCTCAAGCTTCGCGAAGCGCTGCTGGGGATCGTGGAACACATCGTCGTGCATTCGGAAGGCCGGGAGGGCAGCACTGGCCGATACCGCTACAGCCCGAGCAGGATTGAAGTGGTTCTGAGACGCGGAACGGGGCTGGACCTTTTATGGGACTTGGAAGGCACCCTGGCGGTTGCCTCCAAATGAATACAGGGGAGCGAGTCGCATCGCGGCCGAGCCTGGGTGCCTGGGTGACGTATGGCCTGGGGACGGAAAACCAGAACCTGCCCGGCTTCATCGCCATCGGTCCCGGTCCGCTGATCGAGGGGCAACGGCAATACGGCTCCAGTTTCCTGCCGGCCTCGTATCAGGGGACGTTCGTGTCCGATCTGAAGGACCCGATACGCAACCTGAAGAACGCCCAGGTTGACCCGGAGCGCCAGCGGCGTGAACTGGACTCACTCCGACGACTCAACGAACTTCACCGCGACAGCCGGGCCGACGACAGCCGGCTGAGCGCCCGTATCGAGTCCTTCGAGCTGGCCCATCGTATGCAGTTGCAGGCGCCCGACGCCTTCGACCTGAGCCGTGAAACTCTGGCGACGAATCGGCTGTATGGCATCGATCAGAAGACGACGGAGATGTTCGGCCGTCAGTGTCTGCTGGCCCGGCGGCTGGTGGAGCGTGGCGTGCGGTTCGTGCAACTGTACCACACGACCGGCGGCTTTCAGCCCTGGGACCAGCACGCCGACCTCAAGGGCGGCCATGCCCGGAACGCCCTGGCGACTGACCGTCCCATTGCCGGCCTGCTGCAAGACCTGGAGGCACGCGGACTGCTGGCGGAGACGCTGGTGATCTGGGGCGGCGAATTTGGCCGCACGCCGTCGGCCGAGGGGGCCAATGGCCGCGACCATCATCCCTATGGGTTTACGATGTGGCTGGCGGGTGGCGGCGTGCGGGGCGGGATGACCTACGGCGCGACCGACGAATTCGGCTGGGATGCGGTCGAGAACCGCGTCCACGTTCACGACCTGCACGCGACAATTCTGCACCTGTTGGGACTCGACCACGAAAAGCTGACGTACCGCTACACCGGCCGCGATTACCGTCTGACGGACGTCTATGGCGATGTGGTCAAGGGAATCCTCGCTTGA
The DNA here is from genome assembly GCA_038221045.1 of Gemmatales bacterium. Lineage (GTDB taxonomy): Bacteria > Planctomycetota > Planctomycetia > Gemmatales > Gemmataceae > JBBRIK01. The sequence continues at coordinate 1,222 of JBBRIK010000904.1, read as the reverse complement.
TTCAGGCCCGCACTCGTGTAACGCCCTGGTGATAGTTCTCCTGTGCTGGATAGGCGAGCGGGGGGTCAGTAATGGCCCCGGTAGTTCGTCAAACCGGGGCAAAGCTCCTGTCGAACCGCTTTGCGAAGAGCCTTGCCCTCCCGATACTCACCCCTCAAATGAAGATTGACGGGTTCGTTTCCGTCCGTCTCCGGCTTCTGTATCCACATCCCTTGAGTTATTTGTGAAAGGGACTTGAAGCCACAAGCGGCGGGCAGTTCACTTCTTCTCGACGTTGCGGCCCATTTTGCCGAGCAGGAACTTCATGTCGTCCCAGACCATTTTCTTGCGATCCTGGAGCGTCTGGGCATCCGGGCTGCGATGCGGCAGCAGATAAGCCGGATGATTGGTACAGACGACGGGAATCCCGTGGAAGTCTTGCAGTTTGCCGCGCAGCGACGACAGCGAGCGCGTCGTGTTAAGCAGATACTTCGCCGCCGTCGAGCCGAGACAGCAGAGGAAGCGCGGTCGGATCAACTCGAGTTGCCGCAACAGATACTCGTGGCAGTTCTCGGCTTCGGCGGCTTCCGGCGTGCGATTCTTCGGCGGACGACACTTGATAATGTTGCAGATGTAGACGTCCTCGCGCTTGAACCCACAGGCCGCCAGGATGCGATTGAGCAACTGACCGGCCGCGCCGACGAAGGGTTCGCCCTGCGTGTCTTCGTCCGCGCCCGGCGCCTCGCCGATCAGGCACAGTTCCGGATCGAACGGACCGACGCCAAAGACCGTCTGCGTTCGCGTCGAGGCGAGTTCCGCACAGCGGGCGCACTGCGAGACACGCTCCGCCAGAACGGTCAACTCGCGCCGCCTCTCGACAAGCGGATCGGCCGCTTCCGCGACAGCGGGATTCTGGGCCGCCGCCGGCGGCGCGAAGAGAGAGGCCCCTGGCGGCGGCGAGACCCTGGGCAGGTACTCGATGCCGGCGGAAGCCAGACTCGCAAGATGTTGCCGCACGGCGCGGGCGAGTTGATCGAGTGTCAAATCATCGGGCATCGGAGCCTCCCGGAAAGCGGTGTCGGTGCAGCATATCGCGATCCGCGTTCGGGGTCGATGCCGTCCGGTAAGACCAGGGGTTCACCACCGACCAGGGGTTCACACCACCGACCAGGGGTTCACACCACCGACCAGGGGTTCACACCACCGACCAGGGGTTCACACCACCGACCAGGGGTTCACACCC
>JBBRIK010000903.1:0-3473 GCA_038221045.1 Gemmatales bacterium | reverse complement strand
AGGACGGCTCTCCTGAGCCGTCCGGGAAGGCAGGTGGGCGGCTCAGGAGAGCCGCCCTACAGGATCAACATCCTTGCCAAGGTAATCCCCCTTTTCGGCCTTCAGCGATACTCGTGGAACGGCACTCCCAACACATAACGCTCTCCTGCCGCGATCGGCGTCACCCCATGTTTGACCGGCTGCAACCCATACACGCCGCCGACCGGCGTCAGACGATCCCGTGTGCAGAACAGCAGCACGTCGCCCAGCCCCGCCGCGACCTCCCGTCGCCGCGACTTCTTTTGTTCCGGCACGTCGCAGAACAGGAACTCACCACCGCGAAAGCCCTCCGACTCCGCGTCCGAGGGGTCTGCACGCGGGCTGAGGACCACGGCCATCTGGATCGGGAAATAGACCGCGCCGCGCAGGTCGCGATGCAGCGCGTTGAAGCCGCCGGGGCCGTACTTCAGCAGGATCGGCGTCGGGGTCGTCTGGCCCGTGCCGCGGCACTCGTCCCGGAAAGCCTCCCACTCCTCGGAGAAACGCTCCGGCTCGCCCAGCAGCCGCTGCCAGCCGTTCGCGATCCGGGCGACGTGCGGATAGACGGCCCGGCGCAGTTGATCCACCACACCGGGGATCGGCGCCCGGAAATAGCGGTAGACGCCCTTGCCGAAATCCGGCTGATCCATGACGACCGTCTTCGCGAACAGGGCGTCGTCGTCGAACAGGCCGCGGAGCCAGGCGCAGATTGAGGCGTCCACCAGGCCGGCAATCAGCACGCAGCCCTCGCGCGTCAGCCGCTCGCCCAACGGGTGCCAGTCGAGGGCCGCCAATCGCTCCGGGCAGTCCGCGCACGAAGGTTCCGTTGGCTCAACGATTCGTGGTCCCGCTGTTGCCGGCGTCAGCTCCTGCGCGGGGTCCTCACCGGCCAGCGCTCGGTAGGCCTCCAGTTGCTCGGTGTAGGGTCCATTGTCTGAAGCGTGCTTGACGGCCTGGAACTGAAGGAGGGCTGCCTCTTTCGCGAATCCCTGACGCAGCCGCAGGTCCGCGAGGTGAGCGTAAGGCTCGGCGAAATTCGGGGCCAGGCTGAGGGCGGCGCGGAACGCATCGACGGCCTCGGCATCCTTGTGCCGAAGACCGAGCAGCACGCCCTGATCGTTCCACAGGAGCGGGTTGTCCGGCTGAGCCTCGACGGCCCGGCGGATGCTCTTCTCGGCCAGGTCGAGATTGTCTGCGTGGACGGCTTCCCAGGCCTGCTCGGCCAGTTTGCGCGCCCGCCGGCGGTCTTTCACTTTTTGCTTCTTGGGGTTCATCGCATCTTCCTTTGTGCGCAGCGATGCCCGCGGCCTTTTTCCAGGCCCTGGCCTCACGCTGCGCCACGAGTTATTCAGGTTGAGTGAAGTACGGACTACGGCACTCATCCGCAGGGACGCGGATCAGACCCGTTGAGGGAGATGCGTTAACTCAGGAAGATGCTGCTGAACATTCGCATGGGAAGCATTATAGGCAAACTCGGCGGAACTACCAAAGGTGTCAGGACCCGAACGGCCGACGCAAGCTCTCGACAAGATCACGGCCACCCTGAAGAAGTTCAAGAGCATCGACATCTGCGCCGCGCGTGTTAAACTTGAGCAGACTGAATGCCAGGGCAGTAAAGTGAAAGGTAGTTCGCTTGAACAAACGCGCTTTGGAGACGTCATGCCAGAGGAGAACGGTGTTCGCGGACAGGAAGACCCGCCGCCCCTGCCGGCTCCCGACCCGGAACCTGCGGAATCCGGGTTCGTGCTCTACGAGGAGCCGGAAGTCGCGTCCAGACCTGTGCGGCCGGCTCGGCCGCCCCATCCTGGGTTCTGGTGGGCCGTCCTGTGGTGCCTCGGCATCATCGTGGTGACCCAGGTCGTCCCAGGAATTCTTGGCATCGTTATCCTTCTCTTCCGCTCTGCCGGGACCCTGACCCCGGAACAACTGAGAGACTCCCAGGCCCTGGCGCAATCCCAGGCCTACGCGGAGGCCATGCTGCCGGCGCTGGTGGTGAGCCAGGTCTTGTCGGTGGCGATGGCCTGGCTGGCCATCCGCCTGTTCGTCGGCAAGCAATGGCCGCGGGTACTCGCCCTGCGCTGGCCGAGTTGGTCCCATCTCTTGCTGGCGGTGATGGGACTGCCTGGCCTCATGGTCGTCGCCATGGGCGTCGATGGGCTGGCCCGGCAGGTGCTGCCCAGCCTCGGGGACCTCGAACAGACGATGGCCCTATTCGGCAAATGGCCCTGGCCGGTGGGCGTGCTGGTGATCGGTCTGGGACCGGGAATCGGGGAAGAGCTGTGGTTCCGCGGCTTTCTCGGTCGGGGACTGGTGAGCCGCCACGGCGTCACCGGAGGCGTCCTGCTGTCTTCGCTGCTGTTCGGGTTGATCCATCTGGAGCCGAGGCAGATTGCCTACGCCGCGGTTATCGGCGTCCTGCTGCATCTGTCGTACCTGGCCACGCGCTCGCTGCTGATACCCGTCCTTCTGCACACGGCCAATAATTCCCTGGGCATCCTGGCCATGCACAGCTCCGCCCTCCGGGCCATCGATATGCCGGCCGAACAGATTCCCTGGTATGTGTACGGCACGGCGATCCTGCTGGTGACAGTCGTGGGCTGGGCTCTCTGGAGGACCCGAACGCTTCTCGTCGATCGGTCCGCAAACGAAGGCGAGCCGTGGCGACCGGCGTTTGCCGGCGTCGAACACCCCCCGTCGGAGACGGCGACGGGGGTACTTCATCGAGCGCCGGATCGATGGACCTGGCTGCTGGCGCTGGCCGGTCTGGCGGCCTTTGCCGGAGCTGTGGTCCCGGTGGCAATCGAGGCCAGTGAAAAGGCCAACCCGCAACACGAGAAAAGGAAACCCCTCGCTAGTGCGTCGTCAACGCTTGATTATTGGGTTGCGAAACCGGATTCCGCAGTAATTCACCAATGGCAACCGTCTCCTGCGACCCCAGTTGTTAGCGTTGACGACGCACTAGAGAGCTTTGCTACGAAACTCGGTTTTTCGGACGTAAGTCCTTATCGACCCACCTTCCGCGTAAGGCGCGTACCTATTGCGGATAAACTGGTTAAAGCGAGGGAAAAGTAGTGGACAAAAGAGTTAAGTAATGGAAACTTGAACACTTATAGAGCTACATCTCCTTGCAGTGCAATGAGTTAGAATTTTGCTCATTTGTACATTATGCGTAATGTGGGTATCGAGTCGCCATAAGTCCTTAATCTTCGTCCTCCATCTCGAGTTTCGTAGCAAAGCCCCTCGCTAGCGCGGAGAAGGTGCCGCGAACCGTTGTTGTAACCTCAACTTAAGAAATGACTTATGTGGAATCGGTTGTAAACAATCGGTGAACCCCTCTTTTGCTTTCGGTCTTGTTTTTTCAGCCCCTACTGACCTGTTTTTTGCGCAGCTGCTGCAGCATATTGTTAATTATGCCAGCCGTCGATTTGATTCTGGGTGCCGATGATGCTCCTTCT
>JBBRIK010000902.1:0-3477 GCA_038221045.1 Gemmatales bacterium | reverse complement strand
CTCCGTCAGTGACTTATCGTGAAATCGTCGAGGAGGTAACCTCCAAACTTACAGGTAAATGAGTCATAGGGGGCCAATAAGGTGTCAGGCACGAATGCCATTCGGTTAAGGATGGTGAAAAAATCCCGAAGCACTGTCAGAAACTAGAGTTGCGTCAAAATATACAGTCAATAGATCGCTTGAGAGTAAATTTTGGCGCAAGTGGCTTCCCCACAAGGTCTTTCGTCGAAAAACGCAGTCCTTAACCGAATGACATTCGTGTCAGGCACCGTTTTCCGCAACTACTGATTGATAAGCATCTTGTGTCTTCACCATCATCTCAGGAGTCTTCCTCATGGCATCGCACCAATCGTCCCGCCGCCGCTTTCTTCGCAGCTTACTCACTCCCCTGCTCGGCAGCCTGGCTGTCGCTGCGGCCACGAGCGCTCCCGCATCGACCGCGCCGGTCCCGATCCCTGCCACGCCGGCACCGCCGCCCGAATCCCCCTGCCTCCACTCCTGGAAGTACCACTACGATGCGCAAGACCGGCTGATCCGAATCACCGACCTCGGCGGAACGATGACTTCCTCCACCTTCCCCGATTCCCCTTCGCAGTCCCCCTTCCCTCGCGGATGAGCGATTCAGGCTCACGAAAGAGTCCTGCGATCTTCGTTCTTTGACAACGCGGTGTTCCTTCGCCCTTTTCTCTCAGGAGTTCACGGCTGCCTCCTTGCGCGCACCGCGATCACTTTTCCACTCCCTCCGGGGGTGTGGCGGCGAGGCAATTAACGAATCATCCTCAACGTTAATGCCTGAGCGCTGCGCAGCCAAGAACGAATTACTTCAGGCCTCCATAATCCCTCATCCGACTCACTGTCAGGCTGGGTCGCCAGCAGCACCGATGAACTGGGGCGAACGACGATCATTACGGAGGACCCGCAGGGCTACGTCACCGAGAAGGCTTTCCCCGACGGCAGCACCATCGACAACCTCTACCGTAAGCGTTCACACCCCGAACAGCTTGTCGGTGATCAGTTAGCTTGCCTTGGGAAGCAATGAGGGGGGCGTCTGGCCCTGGAGGCGCGCCTGGCAACACGTCGTGAAAAACTCCAACACATTGTGGCCCTGTTGGCGGCACGTTGCTACCACCGACAGAATGGTGGCCACATACTGGCTCCCCTTGACACTGGCTGTCCCGTAACTGCTCTTACGCCACAATACCGCATGCCGCAACGCACGCTCGGCCGCGTTATTGGTCGGCTCCACGCCTTCGACACGCAGGAACGTCCACAACGCTTGCTCAACCTTCAACAACTCCCGGCACACCCCCGCCGTCTTGGCGCAGCCGCACACCGTCCCCCTTTCCAGAAGGCTTCGCAACCAGGGCCGCTGCTGAGCGATCCAGGTGCGCATGCTGCTCCGCTTCAGCGTCCCGTCACGCACGCGATACCACCAGTGGAACACATCGTCAGAGAAGATCAGCAGTTTGAGGCCGATGTCGCTGCCGGCGTTCTGCCGGTCCATCATCGCCTGGAAATCCCGGCACAGTTGGGCCCAACACAGTTGCCGGCGTCGCAAGGCCAGCCAGTTGTAGGCGCTGTAGCGGTCGCTGGTAACGACCCAGTGCAGGCCAGGACCCAGCAGACTGCGGGCGATAACGCCGCCACGCGAGCGGGCCATGTGAAAGACGGTGACCAGGGCCGTGACGGCGACCCACAGCCAGGCCCGCTTGCCCTCCTCCCGCCAACCGGTCTCATCCATGTTGGCGTGTTGGGTCTTGACGTACGCGCGGAGTTCCCCCACCACAGGATCGAGGGCTTGCGTGGTTTCTTGTTCCAGTTGGCAGACGGTGCCAGGACAGAGGGGGATGCGAAACACGTAGGCACACAGGGTCGCCGCTTGGTTCTTGCTCAGGCGGTAAGCGCCCGTGAGGACGGCCAGCAAGCCTTGCAAGCGTGGGCCTTGTTGGCCCACCGGCACGCCGTCCGGCAGGGTGCCGCAGGTGGACGTACCGCAACGCGGGCAAAGCAGACGGTGTAATTGGTATTCGGTGACGAGAGGCTTGATCGGGGGCAGTTCGATCACCTGATGACGCCACGGTTGCGGGTCGGAGCCCGCGAGGGCTTCCCCGCAGCGGCGACAGGCCGTGGGCTTGCGAGGGATTTCTTCATCGGGAGGCAGCAAGGGGCGGTGGTGGGCCTCGTGTCCGGGTTGGGCGCCACGGCGCCGCCCGGAGGGTTCGCGTGGAGGAGGGCGCTTGACGTGGGGTGCATCACTGGAAGGGGGCCGGGAGGAATTCTGCGAGTTTTGGCCGAGACGGATGTTGAGATCGGCAACTTGTTGTCGCAGGGCCGCAACTTCACTCTGGAGGGGGCCGATGAAGGCAAGGAGAGCGGCTTGGGCAGCGGGCGGAATCAGACCCCAAAGTTCCTTGGGGATGGGAAGTTCCTGCGACATGCCCTCGTTGTAGGCAGCAACGGGCCGAGTGGCGGCGTGGTCCAAACCCAGGTGACACTGCCCCATCTGGACAAGCGTTCTTTCGTGGAATGAAAACGTCTGCCGCCTCCCTACACTGGGCTTGTCATAGGACACCAGTCATCAGGAGGAAGCAGACGTGTACAACTATTCTACTCCCACCCGTCCCCAAAGGCCCCTCCCCGACAACCGATCTTGCCCCGCCCACGGCCTCAACTCGCAGCAACGCCAACGCCTCGCCCTCGATGCTCTCGCGGGCGCACAACCCCTCAGCCACCTTGCCGACGAACACGAGGTCAGCCGCAAATTCGTCTGTCAGCTCACCGGCAAAGCACAACAAGCTCTCGACAGCGCCTTCGCACCCAAACCGGCCAAGAACCCGAAGGTCCTGTTCACCCTTTCCGTCACCGAGGACCTGCTGCACCAGATCCTCCTCGCCCTGATCCTCATCTGTCACAGTTCTTTCCGCGGGGTCGTCGAGTTCTTCCGCGACCTCTTCGACTTCCGGATATCCGTCGGCACGGTCGCCAACATCGTCCACTCCGCCGTGGATTCGGCCCGCGCTCACAACGGCTGCCAAGATCTATTCGCCGTCGATATCGGTGCCCACGATGAGATCTTCCAGACTCAAGAGCCGGTCCTGGTCGGCGTCTGCGCCCACTCCAGCTACTGCTACTTGCTCTCGCAAGAGCAGCACCGCGATGCCGACACCGGGGGCGTGCATCTGCTCGACTTGAAAAACCGCGGCTTCCGGCCTAGGGCCACCATCGCCGACTTTGCCAGCGCGCTGCGTGCCGGCCAGGAGTTGGCGCTGCCCGGCGTGCCGTGCCGGGGCGATGTCTTCCACGCCGTGTAGGTGTTTCAGAAGGTGGTTCGCTCTTTGGAGAGCCGAGCTTATGAGGCGCTGGCACTGCGGCTGGATCTGCAACGCCAACGGGCCACGCCGGGCAAGCGGCGGGACCGGAACAAGGCGTCGCTGGTCGCGCGGCTGTGGCAGGCCCGCTTGGCGGAAGCCCAGGCGT
>JBBRIK010000901.1:0-3478 GCA_038221045.1 Gemmatales bacterium | reverse complement strand
GAGGAGGGCGTGAAGACCGCCCTCGACAAATTGCCCGCGCAGTTTCAGCGAGCCAGCGAGGCCGAGGAACGGCTCGGGAAGACGGGGGCGTTCCAAAAGCAGGAGTTCGAGGAATACCGTCAGGCGGGCCGCGAGTATTTCCGCCTCTTCGCCGCGTTCCTGGCGAACGTCAAGGAGGCCTTGCTCAAGAAGACGGACTGGGACAAGGAGGAACTCTCCAAGGCGCAACAACGCTGGCTCAAGGCCCTGAGCGCCTTCCGCAAGGCGGGGTGATAGGGGAACCCTTCTTGCCGCTTGCGGCTTAGCGGATCGCGCGCTAAGCCGCAAGCGGTAATCCTACCCCTGCCGATATTTCGCGTGCGTCTCCAGATACGCCTTCACTCGCTCCGTCCTCGTGACGGCGTCCGCGAAGAACTCGACCGCCTTCACGAGGCGCTCGTCCGGTTCGGCGCAACTGAAGCGCAGGAACCCCTGTCCCGCCGCTCCGAAGCACTCGCCTCCCAGACACGCCACACCGAAACGATCGTCCGCGCCTTCCAGCAGATACATCGCCAACCCGTGTGACGTGATCCCAAGACGGCGACAGATCGGCGACACGTCCGGGAACACATAGAACGTCCCCGCCGGCATCAGCACCGTCACGCCCGCCACCTTCTTCAACGCCTCGACGAGCAGTTGCACCTTCTTGTGAAAGCGCTCCATCACCTCGTCGCGCTCAGCGGCGTCGTTATCCAGGGCGGCGGCACCGGCAAGCTGCACGATCGGCGGCACGCACGACAGCGACGTGTTGATCATCTTGCTCATCGTCTCGGCTAGATCGGGACTCGTCACGGCATAACCCAGACGCCAGCCGCTCATGCTGTACGATTTACTGAAGGTGTACGCCGCGACTGCTTGATCCATCAGCCCCGGCACACGGAACAGAGGATCGTGCTTGCCTTGCCAGATCATGTGGCAGTACGGCTCATCGCTGAAGACGGCGACGTCGCGGCCGCGCACCAGTTCGCCGATCGTCTTGAGGTCGTCGAGCGTCGCCACGCCGCCCGTCGGATTGTGCGGCGAGTTGAGGAAGATGGCCCGCGCCCGCGGCGTCTGCTTGACGAACTTCTCGACGTCATTCAGATCGGGACGGAACCCGTTCGCCTGCTTCAGCGTGCTGAAGACGGGGACGGCCCCCCGGCGCTGCAAGTTCGGCACATAGGTCGGAAACGCCGGCGCGAACAGGAGACAGGCATCGTCGCGATCGAGAAACGCCTCGCAGAAGAACTGCTCGAAGACCTTGGCCCCCGGCCCGACGACGACGTTTTCCGGCCCAATGTCGATGCCATACTCGCGCTGATAGTTGCGCGCCACCGCCTCGCGAAAGGCCGGCAGGCCCGGCGAGGGACAGTAGTGCGTGGCCCCCTCGTCGATGGCCTTCTTGCCCGCCGCGAGCGCGCTTTTCGTGCTGGGAAAGGGACTGTCGCCGATTTGAAGTTCGACGACGTCCTTGCCGCCGGCTTTCAGCTTCTTGGCGACGGCAAGGACGTCGAAGGCAGTCTCGGCGGACAGTCCGCGAGCGAAAGTGCTGAGAGTGGCCATGAGTGATTAGTGATCAGTGGATAGTGGTCCGTGGTTAGTAAAGTACATCCTATCACTAACCACGGACCACTATCTACTATTCACTGCTTGGCCGCGATGGTCTGGGCCAGGGGGCGGACGATCGCGGGAATGATGTGGTTATCGACCAGCTCCAGGCAGACCTTGCGCTGGTTCTGATACGAGTCGAGGAAGTTCTTGTAGGGCTGCCGGCCCCAGTACTGGCGCACGGTGAAGTAGACGCTGATCGGGGCATCGGGAAACTGGCCCGTGCGGATCTGGTAAGCGTTCGTCCGCGTCTCGATGGACAGCCGGCACTGCAAGCGGCAGGTGTCTTCCAGGGACAGCATCAGCGACGGTTCGTAGTTGAGAACGCGCGCGCCCGGCATCTGGAGCATGTTCTCCAGGGTCGTGTACATGCCCAGCGCCTCGGCCACCACCTCGTCGTGGTTGCCGGTGTAGAGGAAGTCAAAAGCGAAGAGGACGTCGGTCGCCTCGCAGTCGAGCGGGCCGCAACTGAGGTAATAGGGGGCGCTCTCCAGCACCATCTCGTTGAGCTGGTCGGCGGCTTCGACTTCCGGTGGATTGACGTAGCCAATGCAAAGCCGGCGATTCTCGAGAGTCACCCAGCGATAGCTCCCTTGCTCGCGGTCCTCCTCCAGGACATATTCGCCGGTCTCGCGGTGGTCGAAGTCCGCCATCGTGGGATAACTCTTCCGCATTCGCTCGAAGAAGTGCAGAATCGTCTCTCGGCCGGTGGGGAGGTCCATCTTCGTGTTCACATAAACGTAAATCCCAAAGTCGTCGCACAGGGAGCTATATGGATTCATCTTGGATTCCTCGGTGCCGGGGACAACCGGTGTCGGGCCGTCCTCGAAGGCGATGCGAGCAGGTTCAAGCGCTGCGGATCTCGGACCGGTCGATCCTCCTTAACTGGACACGAATCCCCCCCTCCATTGTTCGGGTTTTCACAGGCGGATGCAAGTCCTCGCTCCGGTTTTCCGCCTTCCCTGGCCGCATCTCCCAATCAGAATCCGCAGCAACGCTTCTCCAGTCTACCTCGCAGTCGCCGTCCGAAGGAGCGCGGTAGGAAAAAGGCGGGTCGAATTCCAGGGTCCGCGTGAAACGAAAAGACCTCGAAGGAATGTCCTTCGAGGTCTCGTGCGATTCACCTATTGAACTGCCGTTCAGGCCGTGCGGGCGAGCTTTGCCTTGACGGGGACGGTGAGATTGGTCTGATGGACCCAGCGGCCGGAGTCGGGAGCGCCCTGCCAGCGCTGGAGGCTGACGGATCGGACGTGATCGCGTTCTTCGTCGTCGAGGAGGTCGAAGAAGGTTTCAACGAAGTTGGTGCGGACCTGAGTCGAGGAGCGGCCCACATAGAGGAGGCACTCAGGACGGTCATCGAAAATGACGATGGCGCGCCAGCCCTGCGGTTTCGCTTCGGTTTGATAGAACATTGTCTGACCCTCCTTGGTCATGGTGTGAATGAAGCGAGAGATAGTCTGCCCAAAGTCGCCGATCGAGTCAAGATCAGTTTCCCTGAATTGCCCCATCGGATGATTCTTGCTGCTTGTGGCGCGGAGGAAGACCGCAACGCCGCAAGCGACAAGGAGGAAGAAATGCCGCGAGCGGGACTTGAACCCGCACTCTCCGTACGGAGAACAGGCTTTTAAGGCCCGTGTGTCTGCCATTCCACCATCGCGGCGCCGTCTGGACATTTCCTCGCGGCGCCGGGTTCACGTTCCGCCGCGAAAAGGCTCAGTTGGGATGCGCTCCCGTCTCGCGAAGCCGTGTGCGAAGATAGCGCGCCCGGGCGGCGTTTCTCTCCTCGCCATCGAGCGTCACGCCCATTAGTTTCTGCAAGTGGGCCTGCTGCGTCTGGATGAACAACTCGTTG
>JBBRIK010000900.1:0-3484 GCA_038221045.1 Gemmatales bacterium | reverse complement strand
AAGGTCATCGAAAACATCCGCAACCACTACGGCACCACGGAGCAGCAGCGCGCCCAGCTTGACCTGGTGCAACAGTTGAACCAGCAGCATCTGCACCAGCGCCAGACCGACGCGCAGATCGAGTCGCGCTTCCAGGGCCGCGTCCTGCTGCCGCTTCTGCTGATGCTTCTCGTTCAGCGCTCGCAAGAGATCGAGTTGGGCGCGCTGTTCCTTCTGTGTGACCTGTCCCGCCTTGATGTTCTCGATCAGCTTATCGACGGTCGTGTGCCGGGTATCGATGTAGGTGCCCTGATAGGCGCCGGGGAGAAAGGCCGATTGCCAGTTCTGCGTCTCCTGAATCGGATAGCCGCCCGGACACATGGCGATAAAGCCGGGCAGGTTCTGGTTGTCGCTGCCGAGTCCGTAAGTGACCCAGGAGCCGAGACTCGGTCGGACCAGCCGGGCCTCGCCGCAGTTCATCAGCATCAGCGACGGTTCGTGATTGGGGACGTCGGCATACATCGACCGGATGACGGCGATATCGTCGATGTTCTTCGCCGTGTGCGCGAACAGCTCGCTGACCTCGATGCCACTCTGGCCAAACTTCTGAAACTTGAACGGCGAGGGGAAGGCCGCTCCGGTCTTGCGTTCGGTGCGAAGGTTCTCGGCCGGCAGCGGCTTGCCCGCGTATTTCGCGAGAGCGGGCTTGGGGTCGAAGGTATCGACGTGGCTGGGTCCGCCATTCATGAACAGATGAATGACGCGCTTCGCCTTGCCGGGGAAGTGGGCGCGTTTCGGCGTCAAGGGCGAACCAGGGGTGGATGTCCCTGGATGGGCTTCGAGCAGGCCAGCGAGACCCAGCGCGGCGAAACCCATGCCGGAGCGCTGGAGCAGTTCACGTCGGGTCAGCAGCATGGATTGATTCTCCTGACTGTATCGCCTTGAATCCCCAACCGCTAAGCCGCAAGCGGCGAACCGCCGTCAATCCACGAAGAGGAACTCGTTTGCCAGCAACAACACCTGAGCATACTGCTCCCACGCGCTCAACGCTCCAGAGCCGAACCTCGGTTTCGACTCCTTCTCCTTCTCCGTCTGCTCGAGAAAATGCATCCCCAGACTCACTTCCGCGGCATCCGCTGCGCGCCCATAGAGAAGCCGATGAAGTCGTTCGATCCGCTCCTCGGGCTTTGTCAGACTCGCCACGTCGGCCCGCGCCACGAGCGCCTTTGCCTGCTCGATGACGAACGGATTGTTCATCAGGAACAGCGCCTGTTGCGGCACCGTCGTATTGTGCCGCTGGGCGACATGGGCGTCAGGACTGGCGAGGTCGAAGGTGCGAAACATCCCCGGCAAGTTCTGACGGTCGATGAAGCCATAGAGCGTCCGGCGCGGCGGCGACGGGTTCTTCGTGACGTCCACCGCCGCTCCGCCCATCGTCCGGTCGAGCCGGCCCGACACTGCCAGCAAGCCGTCGCGCATCGCCTCGAACTCGAGCCGGCGACGGTTCATCTTCCACAGGAGCCGATTCTCCGGGTCGATACGTTTCGCCTGCACTCGATCGTCGCTCGCCTGGCGATAGGTCCGCGAGGTGGCGATCAGCCGATGCAATCCCTTGAGCGACCAGCCGTCCTCCATGAAGCGCCAGGCCAGCCAGTCGAGCAACTCGGGATGGGTCGGCGGTTCCCCACGCAGACCGAAGTTGCTCGGCGTCCGCACCAGCCCCTCGCCGAAGTGCTGCATCCAGACGCGATTGACCATGACGCGTGCCGTCAGCGGATTGTCCCTCGAGGCGATGGCTCGTGCCAACTCCAGCCGGCCGCTGCCCTGCGTGAACGGTTTGCGCTCCTCCCCGGCGATAACCTCCAGAAAGCGCCGCGGCACATTCTCACCGTGATTGCCGGGATTGCCGCGCAGAAAGACATACGGCTGAAACGGATTCGGAGCATCGTTCAGCACCATCGCGCCGGCGGGAGCGCCGGGATGTGTCGCTCTGAGGCGATCAACCTTCTTCTGCAACTCGCGCAGTTGATCGCGGAACTTGCGGTTGTTCGCCTTCAGTTCCTTGTCGTTCTTCTTCTGAAACTCGACGACATCTCCTTGCAGCTGCCCCAGTCGCTTCTGATAGTCGAGGTTCTCCGCTGTCGGACTCGGCGGAGCGATGGTGGGCAGGTCTTTCGGCTCGATGGAACTGGCGAAGACGCCATAGAGCGAGTAGTAATCGCGAGCGGGGATCGGATCGAACTTGTGATCGTGACAACGGGCGCACGAAACCGTCAGCCCTTGCAGACCGCGCATGGTGACGTCGATGCGGTCGTCGATGATGTCGGGCGTATTGTTGAGGAAGCGACGGCCCAGCGTCAGAAAACCCATCGCCGCAAGGGGCCGGCGATCGTCCTTCAGGTCGAGCCGGTCGGCGGCGAGTTGATGCACGATGAACTGATCGTAGGGCAGGTCCTCGTTAAAGGAGCGGACGACATGATCGCGATAGGTGTACGAGAACGGATAACGGCGTTCCTCGACGAAGACATAGCCCTTGGTGTCGGCATAGCGGGCAACGTCGAGCCAGTGCCTGGCCCAGCGCTCCCCGTGAGCCGGCGAGGCCAGTATCCTGTCAACGGCTCGCTGATAAGCATCGGGCCGTTGATCCGCCTCGAAGGCGGCGACCTCTTCCGGCGTCGTCGGCAGGCCGAGCAGATCGAACGACAGCCGGCGCAGCAGCGTTCGACGATCTGCCTCGGGAGACGGATTCAATCCCTTCGCTTCGAGCTTAGCCAGAACGAACGCATCGATCGGATTGAGAACTTCGGGGTTCAGGGTTCGGGGTTCGGGGATCGGGGATCGCCGAACCGGCTGGAAGGCCCAGTGACGCTTGCGCACCTCGGTGACGCTCAGGGTCGTCGTCGCGGCCGTCTCGGGCCAGGGAGCGCCCATGGTAACCCACGCTTCGAGAGAGGCGATTGCCTCGGCCGGCAACTTCGCCTTTGGAGGCATTTTGAGTTCGCCCTCGTGGCGAATGGCGCGGATCAAGGAGGACTGATCGGGCTTGCCGGGTACGACGATGGGGCCGGTATCGCTGCCCTTGAGAAAGCCGGCCCGCGTATCGAGGCGCAGTTCGGCTTGCTGCTTCTTCGCACCGTGGCAGTTGACGCAATGATTGGCGAAGACGGGACGCACCTTCGTCTCGAAGAACTCCTCGCCGGGCGAACCGGCTGACGTGCGGGTGACGGCAAACAGGACAACGCAATAGACGAAGGCAAGACGGGTCATATGGAGTGGGTGTCGCCAGGGGTGGGAGCGAGCCTCCCCTTCATTATGCCGCTAATAGAAAGGGATGTCTCCTGTTTTCCCGCACGGAGTCAAAGAGGGGGTGTGCCTTGAGAAAGTAGGTGAGAAATCGAGGCTGGTCTGCTACTGTAAGTTGAGTGCGGGGAAATGCTCCCTGTGGTTCAAGGCCACCCTCGACTTAACTCCAGGAAGGTTCTCATGTTGAATGAATCCACCTCGG
>JBBRIK010000899.1:0-3485 GCA_038221045.1 Gemmatales bacterium | reverse complement strand
TCATGTCGAACAGGCCGAAGACAAAGGAGACACGAGTCCGACGCGCAAGCACGGGTTTGCTTTCCCTTGCTTGCGCGTCGGACTTGGATCGGGGGTCACTCGGCCGAGGCGGCGGCGAGGATCTCGTCGGTCAGGTTCAGGTTCGAGTAGACGTTCTGCACGTCGTCGTGGTCGTCCATCGTTTCCATCAGCCGCAGCACCTTGACGCCCGCTTCGACATCCGCATCGACGTGGATTTTCGGCAACTGCGTGATTTCGGCGTGGGCGAACGTCACGCCCTTGCTCTCCAGCGATTCCTTGACCTGATTGAACGACGCCGGGTCGCAGGTGATCTCAAAGTGTTCGCCCGCGCGTTTCATGTCCTCGGCGCCGGCATCCAGGACCTGACCCAGAAGGGTGTCCTCGTCGATGCCTGTGGCGGGAACGCTCAGGACGCCCTTGCGTTCAAACAGGTAGCCGACGCAGCCGGCCGAACCCATGTTGCCGCCGCCGCGCTCGAAGATCTTCCGCACTTCGCCGGACGTGCGGTTGCGGTTATCCGTCAGCACTTCGACCATCACCGCGACGCCGCCCGGACCGAAGCCCTCGTAGGACATTTCCTCATAGACGATGCCCTCGATCTCGCCGGTGCCGCGCTTGATGGCGCGTTCGATGTTGTCCTTGGGCATGGACACCGCGCGGGCCTTGTCGATGGCGTAGCGCAGTTTGAGGTTCATGTTGGGGTCGCCGCCAGCGCTGCGGGCGGCGATGATGATGGCCCGGCTCAGTTTGCTCCAGAGCTTGCCGCGGCGGGCATCGACGGCCCCTTTCTTGTGCTTGATCGTTGCCCAGTGCGAATGCCCGGACATGGCTTCTCCTTTGCTGCTGTCGTCGTGTGCGATCCGAAGGGGAGAGAAGAGCCGTTCGCCGGCCCATTCCTCGGACGTCCCCTATCTCTCTTCTCCGGCTTGTTTCAGTTTCTGCTCGATGTCTTTGTAGCGGTCGTCGCTGCGCGGGCGCTGTCCTTTCTCGAACAGCGTCAACGCCCTGTGCCATGCGTCCGTCGCCTTCTTCGACTCCTTCAGCCGGAAGCAGACGTCGCCCAGGTGGTCCCAGACGACCGGGTCCTGTGCCCCATCCGGCAGACGCGCCGCCTTCTCGAGTTGTTCGCGCGCCTCCTTGAGGCGTCCGCGGCGGAACAGCACCCAGCCGAGGCTATCGACGTAGGCGGCATTATCGCGGTCGGCGTCGAGACCGAGGGAGTCCTTCGTGTTGCGCTGCAGGCGGTCCAACTCGACTGCCTTGCGGATCATTCGTTCCGCTTCCGCGAGGTTCTTGCCGCGTTCGGCCCACAGGTAGGCGAGATCGTTGTTCGCGTGAGCGTCCAGCGGATCGGCCTTCAAGATGATCTTCAGTTGCTCCTCGGACTTCTCCGACTGCTTCGCTCGCGAGTAGACATTCGACAGAGCGAAGCGGATACTGCGAACCTCTTCGTCTTCCTTGAAGTCCTTGAGCAGCCCCAGACACTCCTCTTCCGCTTCCTTGTACTGACCCGCCTGAGCCAGCAACTCCGCCCGCACTCGACGGCACACGAGCCGATCGCGCTCGCCGGAGGTATCGACCGCCGCCTGCGCCGCCACCAGCGACTCCTTCGTCTGCCCCAGGCTCATCAGGGCGTGGGCCTCGTCGAGGTGGAACATCACACGATTGGTCGCTTCCGCGTGTTCCAGACCCTGCTTGCACAGCGTCAGAACGGCCTGATGTTTTCGGCCCATGCTCAGCACGCGAAGCAGTCCGCCGTACACCTCGGACTCATTCTGCCCCTTGGGTCCGAACTCCTGGACCCGGCCCTCGCTATCGAGGCAACTGCGATAGAGGTTCTCGGCCGTATCCAGTTGCCCCGTCCGCTCCGCGAGGATGGCGACGAACAGTCGCGTCTTGTAGGCCGACTTTGGACCTTTCAGTATACGGTCCAGCGCGACAGGGAGTAAAGCGCCGACCAGCTCGCGATCCTCTCGCAAGGCCGACAGCATGGCGCGGACGTGGGCTGCCTGGGTAGCATCGCCCACCGGCTTCTTGTTGTCCTTCTCCTCGGGACTGGCCGCCGCGATCGCACGATCCAGACGGTCGAAGAGCTTCTCGGCGCCGCGCCGTCCTTCGAGCCGGTAGAGGCTGAAGAGGCCGCGATAGACCTCCACTTGCGGCGAGGCCATTAGAGCGAGGTAAATGCGCTCGGCGTCTCCGAGTTGGCCGGCTTTCTGATACTCGCGCGCCAGGAGCAGCCGGAGGGCGTTGTGATAGGGGTCGTTGCGCGAGTGACGTTCCAGGGCCGGCAGGGCCTCGTCCTCACGGCCCAGACGGCGCAGCAGTTTCAACTTCAACTCGTAACCTTCGACGCCCTGTGGCTGGCGTGCCAGATAGGCGTCCGTGTAGCGGAGCGCCTCGGCGTCGCGCTTCTGGGCGGCGAATACCTCGGCCAGGTTGAACGAGAGCCGGGCGATGCGAGCGGGATCGCGCCCCTGAGCGTTCTTGAACGCCTCGACGGCTCGATCGATCTGGTCCATGCGAAGACAGAGCCGGCCGACACGTTCGTAAGTGTCGGCAATCAGGGCGACGATTTCTTCCTTGCCGATGCCTTCGAGTTCCTGCGCGGCGGGGCTTTCCAGGAGAACGATCAGTTCGCGAAAGGCCGACTCGGCCCCCTTGTCATCCTTGAGTTTCTCGTGCAGCGCGCCCAGGTCTTGCAGCGCGGACAGTTGCGCCTCGGGTCGTTCCTTGAACTTCTTGCAGGCGACGGCTCGCATCAGGGCCTTGCGGGCTTCCGCGTCGCGGTTGGCGGCGCGGAGTTGCCGGGCGTAGGTGTGCCAGGTTTCGTAGTCTTCCGGTTCCAGTTCGACGACGCGCTTGCTGGCATCGAGCGATTCCTGCTGTCGATCGAGGGCCTGGTAGAGCGGCACGAGCGCGCGGAGAACCGGTGCGGCGTCGGGATCGAGGCGCAGGGCTTTCTCGTAGGTCTTGAGCGCTTCGGGCAGGCGATTGCGGTGTTCGTGTTCGGCGGCTTGGCCGAACAGCAGCAACGCCTCGCGCCTGTCCAGTTCGGCCCGAGTGAATGGGCGAAGGGGGCGAATCACGAGATCGGGTTCTTGCTGAGCGGCGCAGGGAACAGCGAGAAGGGCGGCGGTCAGGAGAACGAGGCCAGACTGGACAGGAGCGGACATTCGCCTTCTCCTCCCGCGATGAAGGGACCGGCCGGAGAAACTCTGTCCCCGGTGCCGGGCGCGGGATTGTACCCGAGCGGGACGAGATTTACTATTGCCAGTCTTATTAGCCAGTTGCCAGTTGCCAGTTGCCAGTTGCCAGCTTTACTTGTCTTACGCCGCCTTCGTCCTCACCCACCACCTGACAACTGACAACTGACAACTGACAACTGACAACTGACAACTGACAACTGGCAACTGGCAACTGGCAACTGGCAACTGCTCCCAGTGGAGTCATCGGGATTCGAA
>JBBRIK010000898.1:0-3485 GCA_038221045.1 Gemmatales bacterium | reverse complement strand
GGGGGGGGGGGGCCCGCCCGGACCGCCACCCGCGCGGGGCCCGGCGGTTCGTGCGGCTGCCGCCGCTGTGGGGCCCGCCCCCCCTGCTCGGGCCCCCGCCCCGCGCGGTCGCGCCCGGGGCGCATTATCTGCCCGGGCTGGCCCATCAGCGGCTCAAGCAACTCGAACCGGCGGCCCGCGATCTGGAGGCGTTCCTGGCGTCCCGCCCGCCGCAGCAGGACGCCCTCGATGCTCGCTACGCTCTGGCGTTGTGTCAGGTGGGCCTGAACCGGCACGAGCAGGCGGCCGCCAGCCTGGCGGCCCTGCTCAAGGAGAAGCCCGATTACCCGCGGGCGGACCAGGCGTACTACGAACTGGGCTTCGCTCTGCTGGCCGCGAAGAAGGAGAAGGAGGCGTCCGCCGCGTTCCGCAAGCTGGCCATGGACAGGCCTGACAGCCCGCTGGCTGCCGAAGCGTGGTTCCGCGTCGGCGAGTCCCACGAGAGCGCGAAGGAGCCGACGGAGGCAGCGCAGGCTTATGCGGCCGGGCTAGCAAAGGCGAAGACGCCCGCGCTGCGTGAGAAGTTGCAGTACAAGTTGGGCTGGGTGCAGTATGGCCTGGGGCGGTTTGCCGAGGCGACAACGACCTTACAGGCCCAACTCAAGGAGCATCCCCGCGGCGACCTGGCACGCGACGCGACGTACCTCGCCGGCGAGTGCCTCTACCGGCAGAACAAGTTTCAGGAGGCGCTGCCCCTGATGGAGCAGACGATCCAGGCCAAGAGCGCCCCGTATCTGCCACGGGCGCTCTATCGCACCGGAGCGTGTCAGGCCGGTCTCAAGCAGTGGTCCGCCAGTCAGAAGACGTATGAAGCCTTGATCGAGCAGTTCCCCAATTTCGAGTTGATCCAGGAGGCTCGCTACGGCGTCGGCCTGGCGCTGCAGAACCAGGACAAGTTGGAAGAGGCGCGGGCAATCTACGAGCGCGTGACGAAGGCAGTCAACACGGAGACGGCCGCCAAGAGCCGATTCATGATCGGCGAGATCGCCTTTCGGCAGAAGAAGCACAAGGAGGCGGTGGAACACTTCCTCGAAGCGGCCCTGGGCTATCCCTACGAGGAATGGCAGGCGCTGGGCACCTTCGAGGCCGGCCGCTGCTTCATCGAACTGAAGGAAACGAAGAAGGCCATCGAGACGCTGGAAACGCTCGTCAAGAAGTATCCCAACCATGCGCGGGCGAAGGATGCCGCCTCGCTGATTGCGGACCTCAAGAAATAAACAGGGATGAGGAGAGGCTTTCATGTCCGGAATCGAACGATTGAGTTGCCTGTTGCTCGCGGCGCTTGTGCTGCTGTTACTGTGCCTGGACCCCTTGCAGGCGCAAGCGGCAGCGGACAAGAAGAGCCCGCCGACGGGGGCCGAGGCGGACGGGGCTTCCTCGCCGGAAACAAGGAAAGTCCCGGAAACACTCTTCGAGTTGATCGTGGCCGGGGGCCCGCTGAACATTGGCTTCATCAGCGTCCTGGGGCTGTTGTCGCTGGTGGCGCTGGCGGTCATCCTCGAACGGTTGGTCAATCTGACCGAGGCCAAGTTGATCCCGCCGGGTTTCGTCCGCGAGCTTCAGGAGCTGGTGCTTCGCCAGGAGAACAACCCGAAGCCGTTCCGGGAACTGTGTGAGCGCCATCCGTCTCCGATCGCCAACGTCCTGAAAGCAGGTTTGCTTCGGGCAGGCCGGCCGGTGCCTGAGGTCGAGAAAGCAATGGAGGATGCCGCCGCCCGTGAGCTGAGCGTCTTGCGCAGCCGCTTCCGTCCGCTGACCGTCCTGTCAAGCGTCGCTCCCCTGGTGGGCCTGCTCGGGACGGCCGTGGGCATGATCGTGGTCTTTCGGACGGCCAGCCAGGTCGGCCCCGGCAAGGCCGAGTTGCTGGCCGAGGGCATTTATCTGAAGCTGGAAACCACCGTGGCGGGGTTGGTCGTCGCCATCCCGTCTGTGCTGTTCGCCGCCGTGTTCAACAGCCGGACCGAGAAGTTGCTGCGTCTCATGGACGGGCATCTGATGGAGACGATTCCCTGTTTTGCCCGCATGGAGCAGAGCGGCGCGGAGCGTTCGTCCATGCAGCAGACGATGAACATCGGCCAGTGATAGTGTCCTTGTCCCGACCAGGCTCGAGGAGCGACCGATGCGACTGCCTCCGACGGATCCGGAACTCGGTATCCCAAACATGATGCCGCTGATCGACATCATTTTTCTGCTGCTGATCTTCTTCCTGATGGCGAGCAGTTTCAAGCAGCAGGAACGAGAGGAACGAGAGCTGCCGGTGACATTGCCCGAAGTCGCCGAGGCCCAGCCCCTGGCCGATACGCAGGTACTGGTCATCAACATCACGCCGGAAGGGAAATTCGTCGTGGCGCAGCAGCAGTACAGTGAAGAGCAACTCGCGGCCCTGCTGGCGCAGACGCACCGAACCAATCCGCAGAAGCCGGTGCTGATCCGAGGCGACGGCCGGGCGCCCTGGAAGCACGGCGTCCGCGTGATGGGGTTGTGCAACAAGGCGCAGATCAGCAGTTATCGGGTCGCGGCGCTGCAGGAACCCTAATCGCGATTGAAGCACTCACAAACGGTTCCTTACAATGAATTGAAGTGGTGGTGGTAGAGTGGCGACGAAAGGGGCTTGTCCGTGGAAATTACCTTGACTGTTCCTGACGATCTGGGGACACGGTTGCAACCGATCCGGACGGACTTGCCTACCATCCTGGAACTTGGCATCCGTGAGTGGAACGCCCGGGGCGAGCCTGGCTTTGGGGGCCTGACGGCCATTCTCGAAACACTGGCGTCCCTGCCGGCTCCTGAAGAGGTTCTCGCATTGCGGCCGAGCGCTGCCTTGCAGGAACAGATCGAGCAGTTGCTGGAAAAGGGGCGCGGGAGAACTCTGTCCCTCGAAGTACAACGAGAGTGGGAACAGTACCAGTATGCAGAACACCTCGTCCGGATTGCGAAGGCACGAGCGGCTTTGAAGTTACAGGGAGCATGACCTCTCATGGTCCAGAAGTACATTCCCGTGCCGATGCGGCGATTGGTGTGAGCGCTGTCATATTCCTGAGGCTCACACAGTTGCCGCCCATCAACGAGCAAAAGGGCCATAGGGGATTTTTCCAACAATCTGCATGGCCTCTTTGTGTACCCTATAACAGGTCCAGGAACGCCTTGTGGTCGTTGTACCGTGGAATCCAGTCAGCGTAACCTCCGAGGCAGCCGCAGTGGACGCAACGCAGCCCGAGGTAGAACCACTTGGCACTGTCCGTGCCACCCTTGAATGGCGCGGTCACGCCGATAACTTCAAATTCATCACGACCGCAGATGCACAGGATCGGGTCTGGATCTGGCTCCGATAAATCGGACAGCTCCTCCTCGCCTGGCAGGGGGACAAATGGCGGCCTGTCCGAATGGCACTGTTATGTAATCCAATGTTTTCCAAGTTGTGTGATGCCTTGGAGTTGTGATGATTC
>JBBRIK010000897.1:0-3490 GCA_038221045.1 Gemmatales bacterium | reverse complement strand
AGGTCCGCCTGCCTCCCTCTCTGTCCTCAATTGCGAGATTGCACCATGCGACGCATCTTCTGCTGTTCCGCCTTTTTGCTGCTTCTACCGGGAGGTACGCTCCATGCCGCCAGCAAGACGTTCGAGCTGACCGTGGCCGCCGGCGACCGCGACCGCGCCAACGAGCCCGTATCAGTCCTGCTCGCCGTCCCCTCTGCCCTGGCAAAGGCCACGCACGTTGAACTGCAGGACGCTGCCGGCAAGAAGCTGACGGCCCAGCTCACCGCCCCCGGCCTGCTCGCCAAGATCGACGGTGCCGCGCGCGAGCTGCACTTCATCCTGCCGGCCCTCAAGTCCGGGGCGACCGCAAGCTTCAAGGCGACCGTCTCCGACGACCCACCTGCCAAGGGCGAAGGCTTCTCCTGGCACGACACCAAGGGCGACTTCATGGACCTGAAGTTCGGCGACCGGCCCGTGCTGCGCTACATATACGCCCCGCTCGACGAGTCCACGAAGGAAACGCGCGATCGGACGTACAAGGTCTACCACCACCTCTACGACCCCAGCGGCGAAGTGCAGGTGACGGGCGCGATGGCCAAGCTGGACCCGCACCACCGCGGCATCTACTACGGCTTCAACAAGCTCACATACGGCGACGGCAAGAAAGCCGACGTCTGGCACGGCATCAAGAAGGGCAACGAGGACGCTCACCAGACCCACGAAAAAGTGCTCGCGACCGAGGCCGGGCCGGTGCTCGGCCGGCAGCGCGTCGAGATTGCCTGGCACGGCGAGAAGAAGGAAGTGTTCGCGATGGAGGAACGGGAGTTGACCGTCTACAACGTGCCGGGCGGCCAGCTCGTCGAGTTTGCCTCGCGCCTGCGAACGACGGACGGGTCAGTCAAGCTCGATGGCGATCCACAGCACGCCGGCTTTCACTTCCGCGCCCACACCGAGGCGGAGAAGACGAAAGACCAGACCGTTTTCATCCGCCCCGACGGCGTCGGTCAACCGGGCCAGAAGGGGACGCGCAACTGGCCGGCGCAAAAGGATCACGTCAATCTGCCCTGGAACGCGATGAGCTTCGTCCTGGGCGAGCAGCGCTTCACGGTAGCGTATCTCGACAAGCCAACCAATCCGAAGGAAGCCCGCGCGAGTGAGCGCGAGTACGGCCGCATCGGCTCTTACTTCGAGTACGAGGTCACCGAGAAGAAGCCGCTGCAAGTCAACTACCGCCTCTGGCTACAAGAAGGGCAGATGAAGCCCGACGAGGTCGCCGCCAAGAGCACGGCCTTCGTCGCCCCAGTGGAAGTAACGGTGAAGTGAACGAGTCAACAACGGGGCGAGCATCGATTCTGCAATCAGGGTGTCGCGTGGCCCGCCCTTCTCTCAGGGCGTTTTACGCGACACCCTCAACAAGTCCTCAATGGGGGTGAGGAGGTGTCGCTTCCGGGGCGGCCTCCGGCGGCCGGTCGTTCGGAAGCTCCTTGCTGCCGACGAGGGTCAGATTGAGGCCGACCTGCACCGGCACGGAAACGCCGTCGATCTCGACGATCATTTTCGAGCTGATGTTCCAGCCGAGCGAGCCGGTGGAGAACTCGCGGGCCATGGCGTCGAACTTCTGATCGCCGATGGTGACGGTGAGGTTCTTGGCCTTGGCCCGGAACTGGGCGCGCGTGATTGGGCAGTTGGTTTTCTTCGCCATGATGGTCCTTTCCCTGGCTGAGGAACGTGGTACGTTTAGGTAGATCGTAGATCGGAAGGCATGAATCGTGTAGAGCGCGGCGGATTACGGGATCGGAGAGTTGGCGATGAGCGCTGCCTTGCCCTGTGCGTAGTCGAGGCGGAACTGGTGAGGGACGAAGGCTCCGCCGCCGAGGCCGAAGAGCGGTTTCTCGATGCGCCCGCCATCCAGAGCGAACAGGGCGATCAAGGGAAACGGCTCCGATTCAATGATCGGTCGGCTCAAACCGATTACCTGGCCCGTAACCAAACCCAGCCGACAGGAAACCTGTCCGCCCGCGATGCCGCCGAACCTGCGGCACCAATCGAGAAGAGCGGCTTCTTCTGCGGCAGAAGGCCACTGGATCAGGTCTTGGAAATCCTTCCATTTTCGTTGTGGGAAAATCGACAGAAAAGCCCCTGTGTCAACTTTCATTTCCAACCAGGGGATTCGTCGGGGAATCTGCAAGGCGATGTACAGGCGCTCCAGATGAATCGTTCGCCGCCAGATCGAGTGCGAGGCTTTCTGTTTGAGCAACAACTCGAAACGCACGTTCTCAGTCGATGGCTGCGTCATATCGTGTCATCCCCAACGAAGATGATGGCCTGCCGGTAGGGAGGAATCCTTTGCTCGCGCTCGACGCGGCGCCATAGTTCGCTGGGGTCTTTATCGAAGTCAACAACCCGTCCGTTTACAATGCAGACATGGTGCTTGTCGTACTGCTCCAGTTCGCCGCGTGCGTCCATATCCCAGCCGGCCAGAAAGTCATCGACAATTGCTTGCTTCTGTTCCGGGGAAATCGGGTCCATTTCGGCAGGAGAAGCAGGTTCACTTGTGGCTGACGCAATCGGCGCGACGACGTCCAACGAGGGTAGCGCCGCAGTCGGCAATTCGTTCATGTCCACGCTTGGACTCCTTATTGGGTCGCGGCGATCGACTCCATCGTACCTCGTCCGTGCCTCCCAAGCTACGGTCAGGGCGCGGCGATTACGGGGTGGCCGCGTTGGCGATGAGGGCTGCTTGTCCCTGCGCGTAGTCGAGGCGGAACTGGTGAGGGACGAAGGCGCCGCCGCCGAGACCGAAGAGGGGCTTTTCCAACTCCCCCGAATCGAAGGCGAACAACGCGATCAACGAGAACGGCGCGGAGGGGAGGGGCGGCAGAGCCACGCTCACGACTCGGACCGATACCATTCCCAGTCGGCAGGGAATCGTCCTGCCGCCGATCCCGCGGAATTGGCGGCACCAGTCCGGCAGGGCGCTTTCTTCGGCCGGTGAAGGCCAACGGATCTGCTTGCGAAATTTGTTCCATTTCGTTCGGGGGAATATCGAGAGGGACGCTCCGGTATCAACAATCGCTTCCATCCACATGACATGCGGGGGTATCCGTAAGACGACGTACACTCTCTCCAGAGCGACAGTTTGTCCCCAGATCGAATGGGAATAGTCCTTTTTGAAGTACAACCCATAGCGAGACGGTTGCGGAGCCGGGTTGGTCATATACAGTCGTACCCCACAAAAATCACCACCTGTCGGTTGAGCGGGATGTTCTGTTCCTGAATCAGCCGATCACTGAGTTCCCCGAAATCCTTGTCAGCCCCGACGACCTTCCCCTCGAAGATGGCGACATGTTGCTTGTCGTATTGCGCGAGTTCGCCGCGTTCATCCATCTTCCAACCGGCGAGGAAGTCCTGTATCACTGCCTGCATCAGGACCGGATCTTCCTCGTCATCAGCCGGGGAAAGAGGTTCGATCGCGGTTGGCGCGGCGACATCCGACGAGGCAAACTCCGCA
>JBBRIK010000896.1:0-3490 GCA_038221045.1 Gemmatales bacterium | reverse complement strand
CATCTGACGACGGATGCGCTGGTGCTGGCACTGGCGCACAACATTGACGTCTTGCTGCTGGACGGCGCGGGCCATCCGCTGGGGCGGTTCTGGCAAACGCGCATGGGCAGCACCGCCGCGATTCGCCGGCGTCAACTGGAGGTGGCCGAGAAGAGTGAGGGGTTCGCGTTGGCGCGGGGCTGGGTGGAAGGGAAACTGCGAAACCAGATGGAGTTTCTTGACGAACTGGAAACGCGGCGGCCGGAAGCGGGAGCGCTCTTCGAGGGAGCGCGGAGCGCTATCCGCACCAGCCTGGCGGGAGTGGAGCGGCTCGAAGGGACGCTGGAGGGACAGCGGGCGACGCTGATGGGGCTGGAGGGCGGCGCGGGCCGGGGTTACTTTGCGTGTCTGAGCCGGCTGGTGCCGGAGTCGTATCGCTTCGAGGGCCGCAGCCGGCAGCCGGCGAAGGACGCCTTCAACGCCATGCTCAATTACTCGTATGGCGTGCTTTACGGGCTGGTGGAGCGAGCGTGTATCCTCGCCGGCCTCGATCCCTGTCTCGGGTTCCTGCACACGGACAACTACAACAAGACGTCGCTCGTGTTCGACGTCATCGAGCCGTTCAGGATCCTTGGCGAGCGGGCGGTGGTGCTGCTGTTCACGGGCCGCCGGGCGAAGAACGAGTATTTCGAGGAAGTGCCGGGAGGCGTGGCGCTAAGCAAGGAGGGGCGCGGCGTGTTCCTGACCGCGTTCAACGAGCGGCTGGACAAGACGGTGCGTTATCCGGTCCAGAGTAAGCCGGGCAAGACGCGGAACATCAAGCAGCGCGACGTGATCCAGTACGAGGCGCACGCGCTGGCGAACCAGTTGCTGGGCCGGCGCGATCTGCCGCGGGTGATCGAGACGCGGAAGTTGTGGGAAGAGGACCAGCCGGTGGTGGCGGACGACGAAGCGGACGAAGGGGGGCCGGACGAAGCGCCGCTCCTGCCGTCGAACGAGGAGAAGGGGGATGAGCCATGATGACGTGGGTGCTGTACGACATCTCGAAGAACAAAACTCGGACGAAGATCGCCCGGCGTTGTCTTGATTTTGGGCTGTATCGGGTTCAGAAGAGCTGCTTCCTCGGCGAGGTGCCGCCGAACCGGGTCGAGGAGATCCTTCTGTTCAGCCGCGAGCTGCTGAACCTGGAGACGGACGCGGTGTATGTGTTTCCGATGTGCCGGGAGGATTTCGACAAGGTGAAGATCGTGGGTCAGGGATTCGACCGTGAGTTGGTGGCGGACGAGGTGCTGACGAAGGTGATTTGAGTCGTGTTTTTGGTTGATTGGTGACAAAAAAGAAGCCGGCCACAAGGACCGGCTATTCCCGGAATTGCACCGGGGGGGGTTAATGTAGGATATCGACCTGAAAGACTGGGTCAAGTGAGGTTTTTGTGTTTCCCGTGTGAGGATGCGACTGATGCTCGACAAAATGCGACAACTTGCCCTCGCGCGATTGTGTGAGTCGGTGAAAGTCGAGGGCTGCGAGGATCCGGAAATTTGGTATCGAGGGTTGCGCGCGAAGCATCTGGAGGAGTTGTTCCGGTTCCTCGTCGAGGACGTCGGGGAAGATGAGGTGACCGACGAGAAACCCCACTACTACACCCTTGAGGCGGACCCGAATGACGATGCGGTTGCTGTCCTCAAGCCGCATGACTTGACCAACGAGGCAGCGGCGAGGTTGCCGTTCAACAAGCCTAGCGGAGCGCAGTCGGCGGCGCTGGGACCGGTAATCAAGCGAAGCGCCCCGAGCAAGACAAAGATGGCCGGACCGTCGGCCAAGGTCCAGAAGACGACGCTCGACGAGTTCGTCAAGATCGCTCAGGCCAAGAAGCCCTGGAGCTGGTACTTCAGAGAGGCGCATGCCTGCTGGAACCGTCCGCGCCTGGCGATTGCGGGGCGGACGGTAGAGGCGAAAGTGAACGCCTATCAGGAAGCGATCGAACAGATTCGCGAAAAGCGGACGGTGTTACTCGCCTACCGTACGACCGAGGGCAAGCTGCCGGGGGAGGTGCCGGAGTACGTCGCCTATCTGCAAGAGACGCTCGCCGGGACCAAGTACGCGACCGGGGCGGTCGGCTCGCGCTCAGGGCGCTGCGCCCTGTGTGCGGCCGAGGCGAACGTCTACCCCAACGCAGTCAAAGGAGCGGGTTTCAATATCGCCAACCTCGACCGTGACGGGGCGTTTCCCGGCCTCGATCCCGAGAGGGCGGTGGATTCCTTCGGGGTATGCGTTGCCTGCGCCGATCTGCTGTACGTCTACTGCCGGCACGTCGCGTCAGACTTCATCACGTCTGTCGCGGGGGAAAAGGCACTCGTCCTTCCTGCCCTTGGCTCCGATCCGCAGACGCATGCGCCATTCATGCGGAAGGTTGGCGACTGGCTCCGGCAGATACGCGCTGGGAGCGGACTTCGGCCGAGTGAGCGGCAGTTGCTCAAGGTGATTGGCGACGACCAGAAGGCCGTGGCGACAATCGACATCATCTGGGCGGAGTTCGGCCAACTCATCGAGAGTGTGCGCGGCGTGATCACCGATGTGCTTCCCAGCCGGCTTCAGGCAATCGCGGCGGTCAACGAAAGCATTGAACAGAAATCATCCCCTCTGTTCCCTGAGGACCACCTTGACGCCTTCACCTACGACGTGTCGCTGTCGATTCTGCGGCCGATACTGGATCGGCCCGGCGGACGAGCGGCTCAGAAGAGTAACGAGAGCCGACGGCTCTGGGAGTTGCGCCGCGCGCTGGCCGAGTCAATCTATCACAAGCGCGGCCTGCCGGAGCGGTTCGACGCGGAGGTTCTCACAACAGCTCGCTGGCGCTGGGGCGAGGCGGTCGAGTCGGATGCGGCCGTCTACACGCTCACCCGGGAGGGTTATTCGGAGAAGAAGAAGACATCCTTCCTGACCGTCGCAGGCTGGGTGAAACAACTGGCCCGCTTCTACCACTACCTCGAACTCGTCGGAGTGAAGATGCCTGAGAAACCCCCGCCGTACCAGCCCGGCCTCCAGTGGCTGAAACCCTACTTCGGGTCGGAGTCCAACATACGCGAGGTGACCGAGGTGTTCGCGTTCTTGCTCGGTGCGCTGTATGGCAAACTACTGACCGTCCAGGGAGCGCGGGGTGTGAATGTTGGGGCAAATGCCTTGACCTGGCTCCGTCGCATGAGCCTGAGTGGCACGGACCTGCCGGAGTTGTACGTCAAGGTCCGCGGCAAGCTGCTGGAGTACGACACCGAGCGAAGCTTGCAGGTCCGCGAACTGAATGAGGAACTTGCCCGGCTCGGCGTTCAGCTCGGCGCCTCGATCGCGCTTGACGAGACAAAGACTTGTTACTTCCTGCTCCTGGGCCAGGCCCTGGCGGTGAAGATGATGCCCCCTTCCTCCAAAAAAGACGGAGACAAATCATGACCGCGCCCAACACGCTCACATCGCGCCGCGAATTCGTGTTCTGCTACGACATCAAGATGGGGAACCC
>JBBRIK010000895.1:0-3498 GCA_038221045.1 Gemmatales bacterium | reverse complement strand
GGTCGGTATGCCCCTTGAAGATCTGGAGGGGCTTCCCGGTATCCGCGTCCCACAGGATTGCGGTCTTGTCCCAGGATCCGGTGAGGACACGCTTGCCGTCCACGCTCAACGCGACGGACAGGGCGGTACTGGTATGCCCCTTGAAGGTCTGAAGGGGCTTGCCGGAGTCGGCGGCCCACAGGATTGCGGTCTTGTCAACTGACCCGGTGAGGACGCGCCTACCGTCCACGCTCAACGCCACGGACCTGACCAAGTCGGTATGCCCCTTGAAGATCTGGAGGGGCTTCCCGGTATCCGCGTCCCACAGGATTGCGGTCTTTTCAAGACACTCTGACCCGGTGAGGACGCGCTTGCCGTCCACGCTCAATGCCACGGAAATGACGAGGTCGGTATGGCCCTTGAAGGTCTGGAGGGGCTTGCCGGTCTCGGCGTCCCACAGGATCGCGGTCCTGTCATGTGACCCGGTGAGGACGCGCTTCCCGTCCACGCTCAGCGCCATAGCGCGGACCGTACTGGTATGCCCCAGAGGCAGCAGCAATTCCGGACTTTTCGTCTCAGCAGTTTGCGCACTCCCTGCGAAGAAGCACAGTTTCACCAGGACAACCAGCAGCAGAACAGAGCGCTGTAGACTTCTGCCATGTAGTTCGAGCACGTTTCTCTTACTCCGAAAGGATATCAACGAAGCACCTGTGTCGCACGGGGCACTCCGAGTTTCAGCACTCGCACACAGTCTGCAAAGAGGGCCTGCCCCTCTTCTCCGGCCCAGCGGCTGCGGGGCAATGGCTCGTCCAGGGCTTTGCGCAACTCGGCTTTCCCTGGTGGCCAGCGGGCATCGAGTTCCCCTGTCGTGCCCAGGCCAAGTTCGGCGGCGGCCACGCGGGCATCCACGGTATTCACCTGATACAGATGCACCACGCGGGCGATCGGATCGCCCGCCGCGCTCAGGTCGAACGGCGGCGTGCGGCGTCCCTTGCCGTCGGTCTTCTGCAACTGATCGTACAGGGGAGCGCGGCTGGCCGCCACGATCAACCAGTCGGCCCGCACTATGGGGGAATCAAACAGCGAGTTGATCCCGGCCAGGGCATACGTTTCTCGGGCCAGCTTGCGCAGCGATTCATCCGGGTGGACGGCATCGTAGCGCACCCCATAAGGCTCGGCTTGCAGGAGCAGCGACCATTCGATGGCGCTGTCCCAGGCAAGATCGCGCAGGTCGATGCGCAGCAGGCAGCCCGACGAACCGACGGGATAGACTGGAACGTTTGGCTTGTCGTGGCTGAGGCGATTCAGCAGGCGGCGCAGGGCATCCAGATGCAGGGCATAGTCCGCATCGCTGACATAGGGATTGTCGTGAACGGCCATCAGCGAAACGTGCCGCACGTGCGGCCGAACGGTCGCTTCCAGTTTATCGAGATCGTCGTGAAGAAGCTGCAACTGCCCGCGCAGCCCGACGGGTTGTCGCGTGGAGACCACCGGGCGGGAGTCGCCTGCCTCTTCGGGTGAGGAGGGTGTGTTGCCGCCAAGAAAAGCCCGCAGCGCGAAGCCCCCCAGCAACACCGCGGCGCTCGCACTGAGGCCCGCCACTAGCCAGCGCCGCCGCGAGCGGTGCGGGGACTCGCCCGGGACAAGGATGTTCGAGCGGAGCAGTTCCGGTGTTTCTGGAGGCCGGACCCAGGTCCCCGCGAGGAAGCGGTCCAGATCGTCGGCGAAGTCGGTCATCGAGGCGTAGCGCTCGCCTGGCTCCCGGGCCATCGCCCGCCGGCAGATCGACCCCATGACCGGGGAGACATCCGGGTACACCTGTTCGAGCGGCGCCGGAGTCGCTTCGGAGATGGCCCGCTGCAGATCGGCCGGAGTGCCGGCAAACGGCGGATGCCCGGCGAGCAACTCGTAGAGGACCACGCCCAGGCTGAAGACGTCGCTGGCCGGGGTCAGGTTGCGCTGGCCGGCGGCCTGTTCGGGCGAGAAGTATAATACCGTGCCGGGGACATAGCCGGAGGCGGTCAGGCGCAGGTCCTGTTCTTCGGCAGGAAAGGCCAGGCCAAAATCGGTGACGACGATCCGGCCTTGTTCATCGCGCAGCAGGTTCGCGGGCTTGAGATCGCGATGGACGATGCCGCGATCATGAGCGTGCTGTAGGGCGCGAGCCGTCTCGGCGACCAGACTGGCCGCCTCGGCCGGAGGAAACCGCTTACGCTCCTGCAGTTCCTTGCCGACGGAGTCTCGCGAATAGAACGGCATGGTGAAAAAGGGCAATCCCTCGCATTCGTCGTCGTCCAGCGCCTGGCACAAGCCTGGATGTTCCAATTGCTCCATGAAGCGAGCTTCCCGCCGAAAGCGTTCCCGGCAAGATATCCGCCTGGCAATGGCTTTCGCATCCTGCCCGAGAGGCAATGAGGGGACCTTGAGGGCCACGGCAGCGCCTCCCCCCAGCGGCTCCGCGAGGAAGACACGTGCCATGCCCCCGTTGCCAAGTTCTCGCAGCACACGATACGCCCCGAAGATGGCCGGCAACGGGGCAGCGCCCGCGTACCAGGCCGGCAGCAGCCCGAGGACACCCAGGAACGGTTCCTCGGACGAGGCTGCTCGATCGATCTGCCACTGCTCGCGAAGCTCCTGCTGCCACCTGGGGAAGCGCTGTAGATACTCGTCCAGCGAGATGTCATCTTCCGCCTCCTGACGCAGCGTCCACTCGGCGAGCAACAGGTCGAGGACCACTTCTCGTTCGTCTTCCAGGCCAGGCAGCCGCTGCAGGTAAATCTCGGCGGGGACGGGGCTTGCCCGCTGGTGGCGCGCGGCGAGGTCACGGACCAGACGCTGCCCCCAGTCCTCGGCGGTTTCGCCGTCGCGCCTTGCCAGCGGAGCAAAATCGTCCATCGCGATTCAGGTCCTTTACTTGGTGGGCGGGATCTTGTAGCGCACGGCCACGGAAGCACGCACGGCGCCGATGGTCCGCCGCACGGGGGTGTACTTCATGGGCTTGGGTTCGCCGAAGCCGGTGCCGTCGGCCCCCGGAGCACGCGACCCGTCCGGTTCGTCCGCCGGCGGGGTCTTTTCCCACGCGGCACAGAAGGTGGCGGTAATGGTGCCGAGGTCCGTGGTCTTGTGCATCTTCGCCGCGGCGGTGTCGGCATAACGCGTGATCTTGAAGCTATCCGAGGTGGAGTTGGTGCGGTGCCAGCCCTTGATGATGACGCTGCCCTTCGGGGGGACCAGGACCATGTCGTACAGCGGCGCACCCTTGTAAGGCCCTTCCTTGTGCCGCAGCTCGCTGAAGGTGAAGAGGTTCAACCCGTCGATGCTGGGACGCGCCGCGACCTCGATCGAGGACCGATTCACGAGGCGGATGGCGTAGGTCTGCTCCCGCTTCAACTGCACCAGCCCGAAGCCGTCTTCCTCCACGGGCGCGGCCGCCTTGCCGTCGAGGAGGATTTCGATCCCGAATAAACCTTGCTCTCCGTCGAGAACGACGTTACCGTCAAACAAGGCTTGTGGTTTGGT
>JBBRIK010000894.1:0-3498 GCA_038221045.1 Gemmatales bacterium | reverse complement strand
CTTCGTTCCCTCTTTCCTACTCAGTAACCCGCTGCCTTGCCGTCGATGCGTTTGTCGGCGGCGCCGCGATAGGTCCCCGTCTTCGGATCGACGAGGATCGAATGAGCGTCGCCCTGTTTGGTGCCGACGACTTTGTGGCCCATCGCCCTCAGCTTCTTCACCGCCTCGGGATACTCGTGCGTCCCCTCGAAGCGTGCGTGGTCGGGCATCCATTGATGATGCAGACGCGGCGCATCGACGGCCGCCTGTATGTCCATGCCGAAGTCGATGACGTTGACGACCACTTGCAGCGACGTATTGATGATCGTCCGGCTGCCGGGGCTGCCCGTCAGCAATACCACCTTGCCGTCCTTCGCCACGATGGTCGGCGTCTGCGAACTGAGCATGCGCTTGCCCGGTTCGATCTGGTTGGCCGCCGTGCCGATCAGGCCCTCGCGCGTCGTCGTTCCGGGTATCCAGTTGAAGTCCATCATCTCGTTGTTCAGCAGAAAACCCGCTCCCTTGACGATGATGCGCGAGCCATAGGAACGCTCCAGCGTGTAGGTGTTGCTCACTCCCATGCCATCCTTATCGATGACCGAAAAGTGCGTCGTCGAATCGCCTTCTCCGGCGATCTTGATGTCGGGGGCGAGGTCCTCGCTTCGAGTCGCCTTGTCGCGGTCGATGCTCGCGGCCAGCTTCTTCGCGAACTCCTTTGTCGTCAGATGAGCCGGCACCGTGACGAAGTCGGCGTCGCCCAGGTGCCGCGCCCGCTCGCAGTACGCTCGCTTCATCGTTTCCAGCAGAAGGTGCAGCGTCTCGGCGGAATAGCGATCGTTCTTCTTCAGGTCGAAGTTTTCCAGCATGTTGAGCATCAGCACGAGGCACGTTCCGCCCGAACTCGGAGGCGGAGGGCCATAGACGTCGTATCCGCGATAGGTGCCGTGGATCGGCTTGCGCTCCTTCGCCTGGTACGCCGCCAGATCGTCCCTGGTGATGAGACCATTCCCTCGTTTCATCTCGACGGCGAACAGTTCCGCGACGCTTCCCTTGTAGAACCCGTCCGGCCCCTTCTCGGCGATCAGTTTCAGGGTCTTCGCCAGGTCCTTCTGCACGAGTCGATCACCCGCCCGCCAGGTCTGCTTGCCCTCGTTCTTGCCCAGGCAGTGCTGCAACTCGGGAAAGCCATCCGAAAAAGTGATGATGTTGTTGAGAGATGACGCCAAGGCTTCATTCATGAGGAAGCCATCGTCCGCCAACTCGATGGCCGGTTTGACGACGTCCTTCCAGGGCAGTTTGCCGAAGCGCTGGTGGGCGAGATAAAGCCCGGCGACCGTCCCCGGAACGCCAACGGCTTTATGGCTGTAGACGCTGTCGTCCTTGCTGAACATCTTTTTAGTAGCGGCGAGAGGGGCCTTCTCGCGATAGTCGATGACGACCGGCTCTCCCTTGCCGGCGGCTGGATGAATGACCATGAAGCCGCCGCCGCCGAGGTTGCCCGCCGAGGGCCAAGTGACGGCCATGGCGAGGGCCGTGGCTACCGCTGCATCGACCGCGTTGCCACCCTTCTTGAGGGTGGCCAGCCCGGCTTCGCTTCCCGGCGGCGACACCGCGACGACCATGCCGTGACGCCCCTCGACCGCTTTGCTTGTCTCATGAGCCGGCAGCAGCAGGACGCAAAGAAGCAGCGCCAGACAGGCACTTGCGGCGAGCCGGATGACAGCATGACGCATGAACGTTCCTCGCGAGTGTGATGGGCCGTTAGCGGCACTAGAAAGGCTAACGGTCTTCCGTATCCTTGACCAGCCCAACTCGCCCGACTCGACGGCGACGATTCTCACTCCTCATCTATTCGAGTTAAAATGTGACGTTCTGATAAATTTCACAGGATGGATAAAATAGATAAAAAGAAACTTGTCCTCCTCCCGGATGTCCTCTACAACTGCCCCTTTCCTGGGAACCCGTAGTGGATGGGTTCCTGTATGGAGAGGTGTTCAGGTTCTGGAAGAAAAAGGAGGACCCGCATGCACACCTCAGTTCTATGGCTGGCGATAGCCATGGCAGCCCCCTCGGCGGAGAAGTCGCCGGAGTGGCAGGCGAGTTACGGACTGGCTCAAAAGCAGGGACAAACGATCAGCAAGCCGCTGGCCGTGTTCCTGGCCCCCGGCAAGGAGGGTTGGAAGCAACTCTCCAGCGAGGGCAAGCTCAGTAAGGAAGCACTGGAGCAACTGGCCGACGGCTATGTCTGTGTCCATCTCGACACGACGACGGCGGAAGGCAAGAAGTGGGCGAAGGCGTTCGAGATGACGTCGGGCCTCGGCCTCGTGCTGAGCAACCGGAGCGGCGAGGACCAGGCGTTCCGCCACGAGGGCAGCCTCGACGGCGGCGTCCTGACGTCAACCCTGACCAACCACTCAGGGCAGACCGTCACTCGTACCAGCTACTATCCGTCGGAGAGCGGTTCGACTCGTGTGTATGAACAAGGCACCATCCAGGGAAGGACTCAGTATGCCCCCTCGCCCAGTTATTCTCGCTCGTGCTCGACGTGACGTTGAGATTCTGAGTGCCGGTCAGGCACTCCTCGGAACGACGAAGGGCCGGCGCAAGCCGGCCCTTCGCATTTCTCCCGCGAGCCGTCCCGATTTGCCGGGACCAGAGAATCTCAGAAAATCGATGTCGTCTCGATCGGCTCGCTCTCGATCAGTCAGATAGAGCTATCTTGCCGGATCGATCGGTCGAGTCGCCCGATGAGCCGAGCAAGAATGTTCTCCTTGAAGGGGGAGGTGCTGTGATGATGTGTCGATCGACCCTGTCGCTGGCCGTCGTCCTGCTCGCCGGCAGCGCGCTGGTCGCGGACGGTCTGAAGTCAGGCCCGCAGGTCGGCCAGGGGGTGCCTGGCGGGTTCAGCGCGCTGTTCGTGAATGGTGACCATTCCGGCAAAAAATGCTGCCCGGTCTGAGTGGATGGCTACGACCTGACCGCTCTGATTTTCGCGCGCGAAGTCAGCGGTCCCTTGACCAGTCTGGTCAAGACAATCGACAAGCAACTTGCCGAAGTGTCCGCCCGCCACAAAAGAGCAGACAAGTTCGGCGTCTTTGTCGTCTTCTGCAACGATGACGCCGGGATGAACCAGCAACTCAAGGACCTGTCCGCCAAGGAAAAACTGAAGCACGTCGTTCTCTGCACGACCAGGTCCTCAGGCCCTCCAAGGTATCAGGTAGCCAAGGAAGCCGACCTGACCGTGGTGGTCTACGCGAATTCTGAGGATGTGACGGCCAATTTCCCCCTCAAGAGAGGGGAACTGAATGAGGACAGGTCCAGGGCAATCATCAAGGCGCTGACGCAGGTCCTGCCCAAGAAGTGAAGACTCCCTGAGTGGTAGGTGCCGCGAGCCGAGCGGCACCAGAACAGCGATGCCGCTCGCCGGATTTAGCGCAGCACACAAACCGCGCCGCTCGGCGGACCAACCCCGGGGGTGCCGCTCCGCACGCGGCACCAGAAAAGAGATGCCGCTCGCCG
>JBBRIK010000893.1:0-3512 GCA_038221045.1 Gemmatales bacterium | reverse complement strand
GGTGAGCATCGGTTCTCTCCTATCGGCCAACTGCTATTACCGTACCAGCTTCCGCACCACATCGGCAAACATATCCGCGACAGACACAATCTGAAATCGCGGCCGGCCCTCGACAAGGCGATGGTTGGGATGCCTGTCGGTGCCGATGATGCGAGCAATAGGCGATGCTTCCAGACGCGCGACGGTCCCCTCGGGGATCACCAGATGCGTCGCCGCCGCATGGACGGATTTCGCGCCCGCGTTCAGGTAGCACTCCGCCGCCTGGATCAGCGAGCCGCCCGTGCGGATCATGTCATCGAAAAGGACGACGTTCTTGCCGGCAACGTCGCCGACGACCGCCGACACCTTCGTCTGTGAGCCGCTCAACCGCTTCTTGTGAATCAGGGCGACCGGCGCATGCAGCCGATTGGCGAAGACCTCCACCCACTTCGCCCGGCCCATGTCAGTCGAGGCGAGACACAAATCCGGCAGCTTCAGCGTCTCGATGGCCGCGACGATCTTCTCCTCGGCATACAGTTCCAGGGCGACGAGGTCACCCTCGAAGTAGTGGACGATGCCGCTGGCGTGTAGGTCCATCGTCAGGACGAAGTTACCCTGCGGCGCACGCGGGATGTTCGACAGCAAACGGGCCACCGTCTTCGCCGACACCACCTCGCCCGGCTTCACCGCCTGCTCCATCGTCGAGTAGCCGAAGTACGGAATCACCAGTACCAGCGTTTGCGCGCCTGACTTCACCGCGGCGCAGCCGAGGCGATAGACCTCGTCGATGCTGACGCCGTTTTCCGTCGCGGCCACAAGGACGACGTGCTGGCCGAGAAGGCCGAGCCGCTCGCTGATGTCGAAGCGCAGGTAATGCTCGCCGTCGGGGAAATCCTGGCGATCGACCGGCGTGACAGGAATACCCAGGAGTCCGCTCAGACGCTCGGCGAATCGGAACGAGGACAACGTCGAGGTGAGAAGGACCGGCATACTCACTCCGTTGTTTCGCCAAGTGGGTTCCCAGCGCTCAGGATACGCGCATTGATCCTGGGGATTCTATTTCGCGGGGCTGACAGCGAGCGCTTCGGGGGCGATCTTCAGGACGGTGTACGGTTGAAGCATCAGCGCGTAAACGCTGCCGTCCTTGCCCTGGCAGACGCCGAGGATGACGTGACGCGAGGTGAACGTCCCATCCGGCATCGTCCGCACACCGCCGTGGAAGGGGATCGGCTTGCCCGACTTGTCCTTGAACTCGGTGAAGTTGGGGTTGCTGATCGCGACGGGACCATGATTGCGCGGCGCCTTGTCGCCAGGATGATAAGTCACCAGGTAGTGGATCGAATCGCCCAGTTTGGTGTTGGCGGTCAGGGCCACGATGACATCCCCCTTGGGCCCGACACACATCGCCCGGCAATCGACGGCGGTCGCTTCGGGGACGAGCTTGCCGAGACTGCGTCCCGGCAGGGTATCGCCGGTCGCGGTCAGATCGTAGGCGTAGAGTTGATTGGTACTCATCGGCACGCAGAAGAGCGTTTTGCCGTCAGGGCTGATGTCCCAGTTGATGGGGTGTCCCATCTTGTCGGCCAGGTGCGAGTCGGCTGCGGGAGACTTGCCGTCAATGGTCTGCCTGAGCCGTTCCAGCTTCTCGGTTTTGGGATTGTAGCGGACGATGTCGCCACCCAGCATCGGGTGATAGGCGCGGCCCAGGTGATCGATGACGATGAAGCCGTAACTGTGCTTCGTGTCGATCAGGTCGCGGTACTTGCCGGTCTTCAGGTCGAGGACGAGGAAGTGAGCGCTCTCGTCGGGACCGGGCTTGTGGTCAGAGCAGGTGGAGATGTAAACGATGTCGCGTGACTCATCGGGCGTGATGCTGTTGATACCCTGGTGCTTGACCGGAATGGGGAAGACCTGCGTCTTGCCGGTCTTGGGGTCGTAAGCCATCGGGTAGCCGCCGGGGTAATCGGTATATTTCTCCGTCGCGTCGGGGTAGCCCTGCTTGGTGCCGAAATAGATCTTGCCGCTGGCGCCGACGTTGTTGCGCGTGTGGATCTTCGCCTGGGAGGCGAACCCCTTGGCCGGGATTCCGATGGCCTTGTGCGCATCGACGACGACCTTCATCCGCTCGGCAGCGGGGTCGAACTCGACCAGCCAGGAGTTGACGGCGTTAGCGTGCGTGCCGATGTAGAGCCGGCCATTGTGTCCCTCGATGATCGAGAAGTAACCCTCGCCCTCCGTGGCCGTCTCCTTGGGGATGGCATACGCCTTCGACGGCACCCATTTCGTCGGCGTCTTGTCCTGTGCCAAGCCTGTCGAGGCCAGCAACAGGGTAGATAGAAGGGCGACCAGGCTCTGAGCCGTTTGCCGTTGGGTGAGTGCCATGTCGTGATTCCTTTGTCCGGGCTAATGTTCTTCTTGCGGGATTGCGGCGTCTGTTGTCGTATTACGCCGTCTCGTCCACGGCAACGATAACTCGTCCTGATCTTCAAACGCCGCCCAGTCGTCGTTTGGCGGCCGTCATCTCTTCCGCTCGCATCATCCGATAGCGTTCCATGACAGCCGACACCTTCGGCGACAACTCCCAGCGCTGATAGCGTCCCCACGTCCGATCCGCGCGATCCGCCTGTGCCTCGAAGCCCTCGCGATAGACGATGCGGCCATTCTCGACCAGCTTGACGAACAGTGGCTCGCCCAGCGGTCCTTCGGACGCATCCGCGACAATCATCACCTCATCGCGGCCATAAACGCGCAGATAGCCGCCGAGCGACTCCTTGCCCGGCGAGTTCGAGAACTTGACGTTGGGCCGATCCTCCGTCGCCGAGCGCTTGAATGCCGACGCCAGCGTATCGCGATGCACCAGCCGCCACCAGTAACCGCCCGCGCCAGGAAAGAGCATTGTCGGCTCCTCGCCCGTCGCCTGGCGGAAATGATCGTAGACCTTCCTCACGCTGTCGGGGTTGACCTCGTCCTCAAAGACGATCATCCGCGGCGAAAGCCCCGCCGCCTTGATGCGCTGATGGTAGAGGGCGCACTGTTCCGCGATGTCGCCCGAATCGACGCGGATGCCGACGCCAGGCTTGTCGCGATGCTTCGTCAGCACGCGCATGGCGTTTTCGAGTCCGACTGTCTCCGCATCGACGAGATCGCACAGGAGCGACGCCTGACCGAGGGCCGTCACGAACCGATCCATCATCTCGAACTCCGCCTCGCCAAGCGAACGATCCGGCGACTGAGCGGCGCACATCATTTCGTGGCCAATCGTGCCGACGCTCTTGAACAGTTCCGGCCAAAGAAACTCGGCCGTGTCGTTCGAGGTCAACTGTCCGCGTCCGCCGACGTAGCGGGCCAGCAGCAGGATGAGGTTCGACACCTCGACCGGCGCCGACCGCAGGCCGAACTCGGCGTCGCGCGGCGTCGCCTGCTTCATAAGGCGGGCCTTCGTCGCCTGGATAACCGGCACGAAATAGCGGCACATCGCCGGTTCCAGGTACGAGATGGCGCCGCCCATGCCTTCAACCGTCAGGCACGGCACC
>JBBRIK010000892.1:0-3514 GCA_038221045.1 Gemmatales bacterium | reverse complement strand
CTGGCTCGTCACCAGGACATTCAATTCGCCGGAGTGGAAGGCTTCGAGGATCTGTTTTCTCTCCTTGGTCTTCGTCTGATGTGTGATGGCCGGCACGAGGAAGCGGCGCGCGATGGTGTAGACCGTCGCGTTGTCGTAGGTGAAGATCAGGACGCGATCACGGCGATGCTTCTCCAGCAGCGTCTCCAACTCGCGCAGTTTGGCGGGAGCGGCGAGAGCGAGACGGCGCTGCTCGCGATACGCCTTGAAAGCCGTCCGGCCCTCGACGGATCGCGAGGTGGCGTTGATGAAGTTCTGCCAGCCGTTGGGGCCGCCAAACTGAATGCCCGCCTCGGCGACGAAACGCTGATACGTCTCGCGCGTCGTCAGGTAATGCTCCAACTCCTCCGGCGTCAGATCGACATAGACGCGTTCGGTGCGATACTCGGCCAGGAAATCGCCCTTCAACTCGCGGATCTCCCGGCGATAGAGGATCGGTCCGACGAGTCCGGGATAGACGATTTCCTGCCCATCGGCCCGTTCCGGCGTCGCGGTCAGTCCGAGGCGATAAGGGGCCAGCGCGCCGAGCGCGATGTTGGTGTAGCTCGGTCCCGGCAGATGATGGCATTCGTCGAGGATCAGCAGGCCGTACTTGTGCGCCCAGCGTTCGAGGTGAATGTGGGCCGAGTCATACGTCGTGACGGTGAGCGTCTGCATATCGTAATAGCCGCCGCCGAGCAGGCCGATGGGTTCGCCGAAGTAGTTGACCATCTCGCTGTACCACTGATGCAAGAGATCGATGGTCGGCGTGACGACGAGGGCCGGCCGGCCGGCGCGCTGGATGGCGAGGATGGCGACGAACGTCTTGCCGGTGCCGGTCGGCAGGACGACGACGCCTCGGCCCTGTTCCTTCCACCACGTCTCGACGGCCTCGGTTTGATGCGGGAACGGCTCGCGCTCGCGCTTGAGGGTCCAGTTGATTTTCTCCCTGTCCCAGGCCCGGGCCTGATCGACGAAGGGGACCTTGCTTCGCCACAGATGTTCGACGAGGGTGCGATAGTGTCGCCCCTCGGTGCGGACGACGCCGGTGCGCGGATCTGCCTGGCAGTGCGGCAGGGCGAGGAGTTCGTCCTGGGACGCCCCGGCGACGACGACGGTGCCGCCCTCGTAGCTCAGCACGATGGGTGATGGTTCCATGACAGATCAGCATAGAGCATGCAGAAATGTCGAGGCAAGCGCGATTGTTCGGCAGAGCGTCTTTGGGCCGCGAATGAGTTGTCGAGAGGGGAGGGGTTCTCTATCCTGAAAAGATCGTACTGTGAAAGAAAGGGACCATCATGCATATCAAGAAGAGCGACATCGTCGAGATACTCACCGGCGACGACAAGGGCAAGCGCGGCAAGGTGCTGAGCGTGCATCCGTCCACGGGGAAGATTGTCGTCGAGGGCATCAATCGCGCGTACAAGCATCTGCGCAAGAGCCAGAAGAACCCGCAGGGAGGCCGGCTCTCGAAGGAAATGCC
Source organism: Gemmatales bacterium (assembly GCA_038221045.1). Classification (GTDB taxonomy): domain Bacteria; phylum Planctomycetota; class Planctomycetia; order Gemmatales; family Gemmataceae; genus JBBRIK01. The sequence continues at coordinate 2,013 of JBBRIK010000892.1, read as the reverse complement.
GATGCAAGCCTCGAACGCGATGCTGATCGATCCGCAGACGAACAAGCCGACTCGCGTCGGCGTCCGTTACACCGACGATGGCCGAAAAGAACTCTACGCCAAGAAGAGCGGGGCGACCCTCCGCGTTCTCGCGAAGCCGCGCAAGGCGTATGCGAAGAAGAAGTGAATTTTGTCAGTTTCCAGTTGCCAGTTGTCAGTTGCCATTCGTCGCCAGGGGTTCACACTCCTGGCTATTAACGGTCGCCCCTTCAGGGCCGAAGAGAAGTAAGCCGACGAGTCCTAGAACGAGGGGTTGACTTCAGGACTTGGCCTCAGCCCCAACGGGGCGGCAGTCAATAGCCAGGAGTGTGAACCCCTGGCGACGAATGGCAACTGACAACTGACAACTGGCAACTGGCAACTGGCAAAAGTCAAAACTCTCCCGTCCCGCGTTTCGACCACCAGGGCAATTGCGAACCGCCGTCGATCGACAGGGTGGTGCCGGTGACGTAGGACGAATCGGGATCGACCAGGAAGAGGACGCCGCGCGCGATGTCCTCCGGGTGACAGAGACGACCCAGCGGCAGACCGGTACTCGCCGTCTTCAGCATGTCCTCGGTGAAGAACTTGCGCTCGCCCGGCGTGTCGGTCCAGCCGGGATGCACGATGTTGACGCGAATCTTGTGGCCGACCAGTTCCAGCGCCGCCGTCCGCGCCATCTGATCGACGGCTGCCTTTGCCATGTTGTAGGCCATGCACGAAGGCATCGCGACGTGAGCGTGCGGCGAGCCGATCATCACCACGTTCCCTCCTGTCCCCTGACGGATCATGTGGCCGGTCGCGGCTCGCAGCGCGTAAAAGGCCCCCCACATGCTCACGTCGAGAGTGCGGCGAAAGCCGGCCATGTCGGCCTTCCAGAAGTATTCGCGATCGCTGTAGACGGCGCTGGTCACCAGGATGTCGATACGGCCCAACTCGGCGACGAGGCGAGAGGCCATCGCCTCGACGGCGGCCTGATCGGAGACGTCAAGGGGACAGCGCAGCGCCCGACGACCCAGCGCCTCGATCTGCTTCGCCACCGCCTCGGGAGGCTTCAGGTCGTTGAGAGCCACGTCGGCGCCGTTCTGGGCCAGCATGAGGGCCGTCGCACCCCCAATGCCTCCGGCGGCTCCCGTGACCAGCGCCACCTGTCCGCGTAACTTGTCCTGCATGGATGGTTCCATCTGGGGTGCAGACCGGAAGACCGCTAAGCCGCAAGCGGCGAAGAAGCCGTCAACCTACGGGAGTCATTGTCGTGACCGCGATGAAACCCGTCAACGAAGGCCAGCCTCACGCCGCTTACGTCCACATTCCTTTCTGCATTCATCACTGCGGCTACTGCGACTTCGCCATCGCCACCGGACAGGATCATCTCATCGAGCTTTACCTCGACGCCCTTGCCCTCGAACTGAGCCGGCAAGGCAAGCCGCAGCCGATGCGCACGCTCTTCCTCGGCGGCGGCACTCCCACTTATCTGAACCGGGCGCAGTTGCAGCGCATGCTCGACGACATGGTTCGCTGGCTTCCACCCGAGAGCGGCCATGAGTTCAGCATCGAGGCCAATCCCGACACCCTTGACGCCGACAAGGTGAGCGTCCTTGCCGATCATGGCGTCAATCGCGTCAGCCTCGGCGTCCAGTCGTTCGAGCCGCACACGCTCGGCGTCCTCGAACGGCAGCACCGTCCCGCCGATGTGCCACGCGCTATCGAGTTGATTCGCGCGCGCATTCCGCAGTTGTCGCTCGACCTGATTTTCGGTGTCCCAGGTCAAACGCTCGAACAGTGGCAAGACGATCTCGACCGCGCGCTGTCTTTCGCTCCCGATCACATCTCGACGTATGGCCTGACATACGAGAAGGGAACGCCCCTGTGGAAGCGACAGCAACAGGGCCAGGTCACGGCGCTGGACGAAGACCAGGAACTGACGATGTACGCCCGCGCCATCGACATGCTGGAAGCAGCGGGCTTCGAGCAGTACGAGATTTCGAGCTTCGC
>JBBRIK010000891.1:0-3516 GCA_038221045.1 Gemmatales bacterium | reverse complement strand
CGAGACGGGCCGCTTCGACGATGAAAACACCACCGCCGGGGTGGGAAGGCGCGACCCTGACATACGGCACGAGGACCGAAAACACCTCCGGCGCGTCGGGGGCGAGATGGTACAGCGCCATCAGGACGCTGCGGGGGAGGGTCTGATTCTCTTCGCGTTGCGCTCCGAGAAGTACGGGGACGGCCTGTTTGCCAAAAGGCCCGAGTCCCAGGGCCGTCGCCGCGCGGCGACGAGTGCGATCGTCGACGCTGTGCAGATCGGCGCTCCACTCGAGCAGCGTCTTGCCGCGAAAGACCAGCGGCTTCGCCGGCTCCGCCGCCCGCACGCCGGTCGTGAACGCGATCAGGAGCAGCATCGAGAAAGTACGCATGTCCGATTTCCTCCCGCGTCAGCGAGCGTTCGCCAGGGCGAAGGTCACCTCCGGCGCCGTCTTCTCCAGCACCTGCCAGGCTGCCTTGCGGACAGCACGCAGTTCGTGGTTCAGCAGTGGGCGCAGAAACGCGATGACGTCATCCTTCACACCATCGAGCTTGCTCAGTGCCTTCACGGCCGCTTCTCGACCGTCGTCCTGGCGCAGCAGTTGAGCCAGCACCGGCACGACCTCGCGCGTGCGCTCTTGTTTCCACAGCGCCAGGCACGCCTCGACGCGAACGGTGCCGTCCTTGCGGTCGAGCATGACGGCGCGAAGCACACGGCTGCTCTCGTCCCTGTCGCCGAGACGGGACAGGGCACAGGCCGCCGCGATGCGGACGCCGTCGTCGCGGTCGCGGCAGGCGGTTCGCAGGGCGGCGAGGGCGGGCCGGCCCGCGCTGCCGAGGGCCTCGACCCCCGCTTTCTGCACGCTGGGGTCCGGATCGGTCATGGTTTCGATGAGGGCAGGCAAGACTCGCTTATCATCGGGGCCGATATTTCGCAGGGCCATGACGGCTTCGCGGCGCAACTCCGCCTGCGGTTCGAGCAGGCAATCGAGGAGCCTGGGGAGGGCGTCGCGCGCTTCCGCCCCCATCGCTCCCAGCGCCTGACAGGCCACCTTGCAAACCTCCTCGTTTTCGGACTCGAGGGCACGTGTCAGTATGTGTCGTGCCTCGTCGCCACGTGCATCGAGGGCCCGGAGGGTGCGAAGGCCAATCAGTTTCCAGCCGCCCTGGGCATCCCGGCTGAGGCGGAGTACGTCGGGAAGCAAAGCCTTCGCCCTGGGGCCTGCCAGTTGCAGCCCCTCAAGGACGATCTGATGAAGCCCTTTGTCCGCCAGCGCCAGCGCCTCGCGCAAAACGGCCTGTCCTTCTTCGCCCAGTTGAGCAAGCGTCCGAGCCGCGCTGCACTGGATACTCTCGTGTCGGGAAGAATGCAGAGTGCGGCGTAACGCCGGGATCGCCTCGCGCGCGGCTGGACCCAGGGAGGCGAGTCTGAACATCACCTCGATCGAGAGGCCTGGCTTATCCTCGCGCAGTGTGAGAAGGAGAAAGGGCAGGGCCGGGAGCGCCTCCTTGCCCATCCTGTCCAGAGTACAGAGCGCCTGGTAGCGGTTCAGGTCGGAGCTTGTTCCGAGCAGTTGCCCGGCGGGATCGAGGCTTTCCAGACCGAGTTGTTTCGCCAGTTTTTCCTGGTGATCGCCGAGCTGGACGAGAGAGGCAGCGGCGGCGATGCGGACCTTCTGATCCCGATCGCGCAGGCAACGTCGCAGCGCCGGCAGGACGATCTCACGAGTGAGCAGGGTGCCGCCGGGAGCAGGAACCTCATCGGCGATCGAGAGCGTGTCCGGCCCCAGCCGGCCGAGCGCCTCCGCAGTCACCCGGCGCACCTCCTCTTCCCTGTCGCTCAGACAATCGCAGAGGGCGAGGACGATGTCGCGGCGAACACTGCGCACGTCTCCAAGAATGATCGCCGCCCTGGTGCGGATGTTGGCGTTACGATCCTTCAGTGCCTCAAGAAGGGTGGGAACCGCAGCGCGGGCGTGAGGGCCGAGACTACTCAGGGCAGAGGCAGCGGTGCGTGAGACGTAAAAGTCGTCGTCGAACAGGGTCCGGGCCAGGGTCAGCACCACGTCCCGGCGCGGAGGCACGATCTCATTGAGGGCGGTAACGACGCACTCGCGTGTCTCTTTATCCTTGTTTGACAGCGCTTTCAGGAGATGGGGAAGGACCTCGTCGAGCGCGGCAGGGGAGAAGGCCAGTCCTCTTGCCGCCGCACAGCGCACTCGACTCTCCGGATGTTGCAATCCCTCGAGCAGGAGAGGGAAAGCGTCCCGGCCCGCGCGCGCGACATTTTCGAGGATGTGCAGGCGCCACGGCAGTTCGGCCGCCGCGAAGGTCAGCCGAAGGGCAGCGATGCCCGGCTTGCCCATCGAGGCCAGCGCCGAAATGGCTAAAGAATCACCCACGCGTGCTCGTTCGACGAGAAGCGGTACTGCGGCAGGCGGCAGGCCGAGCTTTCCCAGCGCCTCCATGGCGCGGGAGCGGACAGACGTCTCCTTGTCGTCCAGGAGTGGCAGAAGCAGCGGCACGGCGCTGGCGACGCTCATCTCTCCCAGGGCTGTCGCCGCCATGGCGCGGACTCCCCCGTGCTCGTCCTTGAGGGACTGTTTCAGCAGGGGCAGCGCGGATTGGTCCATTCCGGAAAAGACCGCCCAGTTGAAGAACGGACCTGCGGGCTCTTCCTTCCGAATTCGATCCTGAAGCAGGGGGATACAAGCGGGACCGAGGCGGGAAGCGTCGAGGGTGAGGACGGGCACAGAGAACAGGAGCGAGAACTCGACCTTCGGCATGAGTACGGGTACCACTTCCGGCGAGTCAAGGGCGTGCTGGGAGAGGGCCATCAACACGCTGGGAGGCAGTTCCTGGTTCCCGTCGCGCGGGACGTTCAGCAGTGCTGGAACGGCCCGTTTGCCGAAGGGGCCGAGACTCAGTGCCGTCGCCGCACGCCGGCGCGTTCGCGCATCGACGCTGTGCAACTCGCCGCTCCACTGCACCAGCGTCTTGCCGCGAAAGACGAGAGGGGCCGGCGGCTTCTCTCCACTGTGAGCGTGAGGGGGTGCCAGGAGTAGAATCGGCAGCAGATACGACAGCCGGACGGGGCGCATGGAAGCCTCCTGCTTCAGGAAATCGTGTGAGGGCAGCCCTTGCTCGTGAACAAACGATGATAGTGAGCATACATTGACCGGGTCACCGTGGGAAAGAGCATCTGCCCGATTCGCCCCACCCCTCCTCGTTCCCACGCTCTGCGTGGGAACGAGGAGAACGAGGAGAAGGGGAGCAGAGCGTGGGAGCGAGGTGCAGAGCGAGGGAGCGAGGAGAATCCAATTCGCCCGGCGAGCGGGGCCAGTCATGGCCCATGCGCACCAAGCTAACCTGGGTGAACATAGCTTTCCCCTGTGCCCTGGTTTCTCTTCCAGCCCCCTTCAGGGGGCTTTGGCACATAGCCCGGTCCTTCAGGGCCGGGCGGCCCCGCCGGATGTCAACAGGAGCAGACACGCTCAGATCGTCCTGGGAGAGGTCCGGCACGGTCGCCCGGCCCTGA
>JBBRIK010000890.1:0-3522 GCA_038221045.1 Gemmatales bacterium | reverse complement strand
CACCTTCCGCGTAAGGCGCGTAACCTATTGCGGATAAACTCGTTACAGCGAGGGAAAAGTAGTGGACAAAAGAGTTAAGTAATGGAAACTTGAACACTTATAGAGCTACATCTCCTTGCATTGCAATGAGTTAGAATTTTGATCATTTGTACATTATGCGTAATGTGGGTTGCCAGTTGTCAGTTGTCAGCAATCTCACTTGCGATTTCAACGGACAACTGGCAACGGACAACGATCACTGGCTCAGGGTTTGCCTGTACGCCTCCTCGCTGAAGCCGACGAGGAGCGTGTCGCCCAGCCGCAGCGTCGGTGCTTTGAGATTGCCTGTCGGCCCCAGCAACATCGCCGCCAACTCGTCGTCGGAGAGCGGCGAAGTCTTCATATCGACGACGACTACTTTTTTGCCGCGTCCAATGACGACGCGATCGACGGACTTCGCCAGCTTCAGGGCCTCGTCGCGCCCCTTCCGCATCTTGCTCGCGTTTACGGTTTCGCTCACCTGCCAGCCGCCGGACTCAAGGAACTCCTGAGCCTTCGTGCAGCCCGTTCAGCCCTTGCGATGGTACAGCCAGTCGATTGTGTTCGCCATCCTCGCCTCCTTCTCAGGCAAGAATAGGCTCAACGAAAGCTCCAGACCAGCATTTACTGTTCGAGAGTGACTGATCCAAGTGCGCTCGCCGTGAGTCCCTGGGCCACCAGAGTCCCTGTGTTCGCGCAGCGGAATACGATAAAGTTCCGGTCTCGAACGGCCGATACGAAAGATAGAGTGTGTTTACTCCTACCGGCCACTTCTGCCCGGCGAAAAATGCGGCGAATCGAAGGTCTACGACACTGTTTTTCCCATCTGCGGTTGCCGTGAACGATGAGGTTTGCCATAACCAGAAGCCACTGGGTTCCGTAAGGAGGCGATCGCAGTGTCCCAGGTATACCCCTTGTCCCGCCCCTCGTGGATGAAAGTCCTGCTGTCGCGGCCTTATACGCTGGCAGTTGTGGTACTCTGCGCCATCCTGGTTGTCCCCATTTGCCTGCGCCGGCAGTCGGATCTGGTGAACGTATTCATCCCTGCGGCAAAGCGGCTCACTCAGGGAGACGACGTTTTCCAGCAAGGCTTCGTCTATCCCCCGATCAATGCCTGGATCTTGCTTCCGTTGGCGAACCTGCCTCCGCTGTCCGCGCGCATGCTCTGGCTGGCAGTCAACGGAGCCGCGCTGATGGTTCTGGTCTGGGGTGCCTGGAGGCTCTCGGGAGGCGTCCGGCTGGAGGGCCGTCCAGCAGCGGAGAGGCGGGAACACCTGATTTTCGGTCTGGGCCTGCTGATCGCCGTCTATTATCTCCTCGACGCGCTGACCAGCCAGCAAAGCGACCTGATCATCGCCGCCCTGGTCATGCTCGGTTGCCAGGCGCTTGTCTGCCGCCGCGACGTGAGGGCGGGTGTGCTGTTTGGCCTGGCAGCCGGCCTGAAATGTACGCCTCTGCTCTGGGCCGGCTACCTCGTCTGGCGGAGGAAATGGGCAGCCGCCTGTGTCGTGGTGGCCGTCGCCATTGGCGTGAACCTCCTCCCCGACCTGACGCATCCTTCGACTCTGTCCCGGTCGAGGCTCGAGGAGTGGGGCCGGCGTTATCTGGTGCCGATGGCGGATAGCGGCCACGATCTCGGCACCTGGGCATCCGCCATCAATTGTAACCATTCCCTGTCGGGCCTGACCAACCGCTTGGAGACCTGGAGCTATATCTGGCGCGATGGGCGAATGGTGGGACTCGGCCGAAGCGAGCGGGTCGATCCCTTGATGTTGAAGGCTGCCGCCCTGGGCGGCATGATGTTGTGCGTTCTGGCCGCCCTCATCTGTTCGTGGCAGGGAAGACGGGCGAAGGACGCCTCCCGTTCTGATCGGGACACGGCCGTGCGGTCGCCGGAGGCGCTGGAATTCAGCCTGGTGCTGATCCTGATGTTGATGTTGTCGCCCCACTCGAGCAAACCGCATTTCTGCACGCTATTCCTGCCCGCCTTTTGTCTGGCGCGGACAGCGCTCGTCGGGCGCAGCCGCTTGCTGCTCGGCCTGGTCCTGGCGTGTGTGACTTGCGGGCTGGTCTCGAACAAAGATCTGGTCGGCGGTCGCGTCTACGATTGGGTGATCTGGCACGGAAGCATCACCTTGAGCGCCCTTCTGCTGCACGCCGGTTGCTGTGTTGCCCTGGTCCGCTCGCGGCGAGCGGGGGTGAACGAAGATGTGAAGGCCTTCGACGTTCCCGCGAGTCCGCGCGAAGCCGCCTGAGTCCTGGCCTCTGCTCTGCGACCCGCTGATTCGAGTGTTAGACGGAGTCAATCTCCTGTCTCTCGAAGCAATGCGATTCAATCATCGGTGATGATAGGCGGGGCGAAGAGGACGTGGAAGGTGGAAGGGGGGCAAGCTGTACCATCCCATTTCGCCACACGTTCATTCAGGACCGAGCCGTGAGCAAGTCGCGGACTTCGCGCAGCAGGTCTTCTCGATTGAAGCCGCCCTTGTGCAGCACGCGGCGGACGCAACCGGTCAGCATCATCGAGCCGTTGAGAAACATTCGATCTTCCGCCGACAGGTCGCGCGCCGTCACCACGACGACGGGTATCGAGCGCCACTCCTCATGCTGCTGCAATTCGCGGAGAAACTCGAAACCATCCATCTCGGGCATCATCAGGTCGAGCATAATCAGGCCCGGACAGGTTTGCTCCATGCACGACAGCGCCTCCCGGCCATTGCCGGCCTCGGTCACCGACCAGCCATCGCTCTCCAGCATCCGCCGCAAGATCTCGCGCGCCGAGGGATCGTCCTCGCAAACCAGCGCCATCCCCCGCGTGGCGGTGTAACGCCGCAAGGTATCCATGAGCCGTTCCGGCTGCAACGGTTTGACGAGGTAATCGTCGGCCCCCAGGGCGTGGCCGAGGTTCTTGTCCTCCACGATGGTCAGCATGATGACGGGGATGTGGGCCAGATCGGGTTCGGCCTTGAGCGCCGCCAGCACCGACCAGCCGTCCAGATCCGGCATCATCACGTCAAGCGTGATGGCCGCGGGGCGGACCTCGCGGCAGACGCGGATCACGTCCGTTCCCTTGCCGACCGTTACAACGTGGTAGTGTTCCTTGGTCAGATAGCGCGTCAGGAGGTCCTGCACTGCCGGGTCATCGTCCACGACCAGAACGGTATTCCCGGCGTTCGGTCGCCGTGCAGTGTTGCGATTCGGGGAGGCTGGCTCGGGGGGCGGGACGCTCGGAGTGGGAGCGAGTTGAGCCGGCAATTCGAGCGTGAACTGAGTTCCCTTGCCGGTTTCGCTCTCGACGTGAATGTCGCCGCCCATCATCTGAGCCAGTTTACGGCTGATGGTCAGTCCCAGGCCCGTGCCGCCGTATTTCCGCGTCGTCGTCGTATCCGCCTGCACGAACGGCTGGAAGATGCGCTTCAACTGCTCCGGCGACATGCCGATGCCGGTATCGCGTACCCGAAAGACCATCCAGTCGCGCCCCCCGCGATCCTCTCTCGTGACGTC
>JBBRIK010000889.1:0-3528 GCA_038221045.1 Gemmatales bacterium | reverse complement strand
CGGCCCGTCGTCGTCTGTCAGCATGGGCTGGAGGGTCGGCCGCAGCACGTCCTCTTGAAGGAAGGCGAAGGCTCGCCGTACTACAAGGGCTTCGCTGGCGAACTGGCTGACCGAGGCTTCATCACCTTCGCCCCGCAGAATCTCTACATCTTCACCGACCGCTTCCGCACGCTTCAGCGCAAGGCGAACCCGCTCGGCAAGAGTCTCTTCAGCGTCATCGTGCCGCAGCATCAACAGATCGTCAACTGGCTCAAGACGCTGCCCTATGTCGATGGCAAGCGCATCGCCTTCTACGGCCTGTCCTACGGCGGCAAGTCGGCCATGCGGATTCCGCCGCTGGTGCCGGACTACTGCCTGTCCATTTGCTCGGCCGACTTCAACGAATGGGTGAAGAAGAACGCCTCGACGCGCGCCCCATACAGCTACGTCTGGACGGGCGAGTATGAGATCTTCGAGTTCGACCTGGGCAATACCTTCAACTATGCGGAGATGGCGGCGTTGATCTGTCCGCGCCCCTTCATGGTCGAGCGCGGCCATTTCGACGGCGTGGGCGTCGATGAGGAGGTGGCTTACGAGTTTGCCAAGGTGCGCAATCTCTATCAGGCCCGGCTCAAGCTAATGGATCACTGCGAGATCGAATGGTTTGTCGGCCCGCACACGATCAACGGCAAGGGAACCTATGACTTCCTGCACAAGCATCTGAACTGGCCGAAAAAGTGACCCGGAAGGGGTCCCCATTTCAGAACTGGAAGTATATGAAAGGGGGGGCTTCGCCTCCCGGAGAGAGCAACAGCGCCAACAGCACCAGGGCTGCCGCCGTCCCCCACTGGAAGCCGCGTGTGAAGAGCGAAGGCTGCTCCGCGACTCCCGCGTGGCGAAACGCGGGAACCGGGAAGCGGATCGACTTCATGCTGTAGGCTCCCAGCAGGAGCCACAGTGACACGTCTCCCGCGGCCCCAGGGAACATCAGTTGACCATCGAACGAGAATACCATGCGCAGGCACGTCAGGCTCTGCGTCCAGTCCGTCAGCCGAAAGAAACACCACGCCGCACAGACGCAATGGAACGTCAGGACAAGGCAGAAGAACTGCCAGAGCCGGCCGGTCCAACCTGGGTCCTGACGTAGCTTGCGTCCCACCGGGGTGCTGGCCCAGAGCCGATTGACGACGAGGAAAAGTCCATGCAGTCCGCCCCAGATCGTAAACGACCAACTCGCTCCATGCCACAATCCCCCCAACACCATCGTCAGCATCAGGTTCAAGGAGGTGCGTAACGAACCGTGCCGGCTGCCGCCGAGGGGGATGTAGAGATAGTCCTTGAGAAACCGCGACAGCGTCATGTGCCAGCGCCGCCAGAAGTCCTGGATCGACGCCGACAGATAGGGCCGCTCGAAGTTTTCCGGCCAGCGGAAGCCGAACAGCATGCCCAGGCCGCGAGCGATGTCGGTGTAGCCGGCGAAGTCGAAATAAATCTGCAGTGCATACAGATACACGAAGGGCAACGACCACACGCCGGCGGTGCTGCTATCGCCGAGGTGAGTGAAGAACGGATCGATGCCCAGGGCGATGCTGTTCGCGAGCACCATTTTCCTGAAGAGTCCCCGTCCCAGCAGCAGCAGTGCCTCGCGGGGCGTTTCCGTTTTTCGCGGCAGCGTGTCGGGTCGCAAGCGGGACAAGAATTCGTCGGGTCTCAGGATCGGGCCGGCGACCAGATGCGGGAAGAACATCGCCGACAGCGTGTAGCGCCAGAAACTTCGCTCCGCCAGCACGACCTTGCGATAGACGTCCACCATGTAGGCGATGCCGGTAAAAGCATAAAACGAGATGCCGAACGGGATGGCCCAGCCTTGCGGGACGGGCTGTCCAAACGTCCGTAACAGCAGCGGAGTGTACTTCCAGTAGCCGAGGACGAGAAGGTTGAACGCTACCCCGAAGGTCAGCCACAGGCGCGGGCGGTTCGAGCTTTCAACGCCGATGCCGACGAGCCAATCGAGCAGACAGTACGTCAGCAAGAGGAAGAGCAATGGCCAGCAGTGATAACCGTAGAAGACGACACTGCCAGCGAGGAAGAGACTGAGGGTTGAGCAATAATCGCGCCGGAAGACCAGCCAGAGCAAGAAGACGATGGCCGTCAGAATCCAGAAGGGTTGTTCCGTAAACGTCATTGCTCTCTCCGCTTGAGTACGACGTCTTTTCCCTTCTGTAGCCGCTCTAGATGTGTCAGCAATTCAGACAACAAGAGTTCATTCCCTGTGTCACTGTAGTGCTTGTCGGGGATGAAGAGGGCGTTTCGATCCCCGCGGGCCAGAAACGCAGCGCGCGGATCAAAGACGTCGAATCCCATCGGGTGGAACAGATGTCCGAGGATGTCCTGAAAGTTGAAACTCGCCCCACTCGTGATCTGTTCGTGGTTCGGGAAGAGCATTATCGTGACGGGAACTCCTCGGGCACGACAGACCCGAGCCAGGCTGGTAAAGAGGTGCTCGACGTCGCCGAGCAGAATGGGATCGAGTTCCTGACAGAGGGTCCCTGGTTTGAAACGTGGATTGCCCGTCTGCCGGCCTGTGCGAACCAGTCCCGACAGGGCAAGCCGGCTGCGATCGGTCAACCATGTCAGCGGCGCCAGCCGGGCATTGGGCTTGTAGGTGAGCGCTCCTCGCGAGGTGACCCGGAGAGTCGAGAGCGGCTGCTTGCCGAGGGTCACCAGATCAACCGGCATGACTTCGATGAAGAGTCGCTCGGGTTGAAGTCCCTTCTCGAGCAGCAACGGGATTTGGGCAAGGCGAACCTGAAAAAGCTCATTGCGGGCGAGGTTAAAGATCTTGCGGTCGCTGACACGAGCGCGGGCGTGATCAGCCAGCATGCCGGGCGCCTGGACGAAGGAGTTCCCGAACATGGCCCAAGTTGGTCGGGCGTCCGGATGATTGTTGAGGGGGAGATAGAGTTTCAGGCGATCGGCGTAACCCGCGTGGAAGGCGTCCCAGTTGCAATACGCCGCACCGAAATCCGGATCGGCCCGGAACGGTCCGGATAAGGGAGAGTCTTCTCCGAGATAGGAGTGAAGATCGCGCGGAGGAAAAAGACGCAGGAAGGCCTCCGCAACCACGCCGAACAAGCTCACGGCCAGGAGGAACCCGCCAAGGAAGCGCCAGGAAATCAATCGTCCTGGACGTACTAGTGAACGATTTCCTCCTGACATCCTCTCATCCTCCGCATCCGTCGAAGGTCATGAAGAGACATTTCGAGGTGCGGGCGGGTTGTAACGTCCAGCGAAACCGGAGTCCAGAGGAAATGAAACGGTTCGACCAGGGGTTGTCACCCCTGGCTATTGACGGGCACCCTTTCAGGTCGGGTCCTCAGCCCCAACGGGGCGACCGTCAATAGCCAGGGTGACAACCCCTGGACTCTCTCACTTCGCCGTCTTGAACAGTTCCGCGATCTCCGAATCCTTGAGGTCCGTCTTGCCGTTGCTGGCATCGACGATCAGAGCAGTGCCGCTCGGCGCGATCCAGACCAGATGGTTGCCCAG
>JBBRIK010000888.1:0-3535 GCA_038221045.1 Gemmatales bacterium | reverse complement strand
GGCTAACCATTGTGCCAAACGCATCCCATTCTTCAGGTGTACAATCCAGTGCTTACGATGCTGGGCAGTCCGCGACGCTGCTGTGATGGCCTCACTCGCCGGGAAACTCTGAAGGCAGGCGCTCTGTCGGCCCTCGGCGGCGCCTTCAACCTGCCCGCTCTCCTCCAGGCCGAGTCCGCCCCCGCGCGACGGCACGGCAAGGCGAAGAGCGTCATCGTCCTCTATCTGCTCGGCGGGGCAGGCACGCAGGACATGTTCGACATGAAGCCGGACGCCCCCAAGGAGGTTCGCGGCGAGTTCAAACCAATTGCCACCAACGTCACCGGCATCCGCATTTGCGAGCATCTGCCGCGCCTCGCCCGCTGGATGCACAAGTCGGCCATCGTTCGCTCGGTCAACCACAAAGCCGGCTGTCACAATCCGCTGGCGAGTTATACCGGCTACGAGGCCACGCTCAGCGACATCACCACGACGAAGGACACCTATCCGCCGAGCATGGGATCGGTGTGCGAGTTCCTCAAGCCCGCGACCGGCGAGCTTCCCGCTTACGTCTATCTGCCCTGCTATCTCGGCTGGGGTACGGCCATTCGCTATCCCGGACCCTATGCCGGCTTTCTCGGCAAGCGCTGCGATCCGCTCTTCACCGAATGCACGCCTTCCGTCGATCATCCGCCCGAGAAGCAGTTCGAGCCGCAGGTGCTGCGCGGCGAGCCACGCATCCCCAATGGCCTCCTCGCACGAGAAGTGACCCTCGATCGTCTGAACGCGCGCAAGGGGCTGATCGAGCAGTTCGACGATCAACTGCGCGGCACGGAAGGGCAGCCGGCTCTCGGCAGTTTCGACCGCTATGAGCAACGTGCCTGGAGCGTGCTGACCTCGCGCGCGGTCAAGGCCGCGTTCAACCTCGATACGATCGATCCCCGTCTACGCGATCGCTATGGCCGGTCGATGTTCGGCTCCTCGGCACTGATCGCTCGCCAGCTTGTCCAGGCGGGCGTTCGCTTCGTCAACGTCTCCTGGGACACCTACTGGGAGCGTTACAAGATGCAGTATGAGGGTTGGGACACGCACCATCGCAATTTCCCGATCTACAAGGACTACAACCTCCCCTACTTCGATCTGACCTGTTCCGCGCTGCTGGAAGACCTTGAGAACCACGGCCTGCTCGACGAGACGCTGGTCGTGGTGTTGAGCGAGATGGGCCGCACGCCGAAGATCAACAAGGACGGCGGCCGCGATCACTGGACCTACTGCTACTCGGTGTTCTTCGCGGGAGCGGGTATACGCGGCGGGACGGTCCACGGCGCCTCCGACGCTCAGGCGGCCTACGTCAAGGACCATCCGGTCAGCACGGGCGACATTTGCGCGACGGTCTATCACTGCCTGGGCATCGATCCTGAGATGCCGATCCGCGACTATGCCGGACGACCGGTGCCTGTGGCGCATGGCGGCAAAGCGATCCGGGAGATTCTGGCGTGAGGGCGGAAAACAACATCCCGCACCGAATGCACGATCTCAACAGAGTGTGCCAGCACTTTCGCGCTGTGGTATACTTCGGCGGGATCTTTTCGGAGGAGCCAGCATGGCCGTTCGGCTGTTCGTCACCGCCTCCATGCTGTGTTTTCTCCTCGTCGCAACAGCCCGTGCCGATGTCGGCGATCCCCAGGTGCGGACCGATCATCCCTGGTATCCCGGCGAGCTGGCCTGCTCCACCTTCGAGCGACTATTTGCCACGCAAGCGGAGTTGTACCGCCGCGTCACCGGCAAAGCGCCAGTGACCGATGAGGAGAAAGCCCTCGCCTCCTGGCTGTGGCGCAACACGCACTACTTCCACGCCGAGGACGGGGCCGAAGACCTTTGGGGCCAGGGCTTCACCAAGGGCAACGACCTCCGCACCCGCGAATACTGGACCGGCCTGTTCACTCATGGCTTCGGACTGTGCGGAACGACTCACTCCCAGTGGACGGCCGAGATGGAATACCTTCTCGGTCATGGCCGGGGACGCGGCGTCGGCGTTGCGGGCCACAATTCCTTCGAGGTGTTCCTCACCGGCGGTCCCTATCGCGACGGCAAGTGGGCGCTGCTCGACCACGACGTCTCTACCGTCATCTTCAACAATGACGGGTCGGCCCTGCTCTCGATCCCTGAAGTGCGACGCGACTGGAAACGGCTCACCGATCGAAAACACCAGCCGGACAAGCAGCACGGCTGGCTCGTCAGCGGGCTGCATCCCGACGACGGCGGAGTCTACAAGGAATACGGTGTCGCCGAGTATCTGGCCGGCTACGCCGGCCCTCCTCCCGCAGTCCATCTTCGGCGCGGCGAGACGCTGCGCCGCTACCTCCAGCCCGGATTGCAAGACGGCAAGACGTTTGTCTTCTGGGGGGCCAACTACAACACGGCGAACATTCCCGGACCCGAGCGCGCCCACACCTGGGTCAATCAGCCCGAGAAGATGCATGGCTCGCGCGACGGCACGGGTTACAAACCCGGACAGGCACGCTTCGGCAATGCCGTCTATACCTACGCGCCCGACTTCGCGAATGGAGACTACCGCGAGGGAGTGATCGAGGAGAACGATCGGCACGTCGTTTTCGAGTTCCAGAGTCCCTACCTCATCGCCGCCACGCCGCCGAACAACAAACCGTGGGGCATCTACGACTCGGGATGCCGCAATGGACTGATTCTTCGCGGCAAGGCGGAGTGTGGCGTGTCCATCTCCACGGATCGGGGCCAGACCTGGCAGGACTGCGGCAAGTTCCGCGACGGCATGGACCTGACTGACCGCGTCAAGGGCCGGCGGCAATACTTCCTACGTCTGCACGCAACCGCGAAGACGCTGGTCGGCTCTGGCCTGAAGTTTATCACGGTCTGTCAGGCCAATCCGTCCGTCATGCCGCGCCTGAAGGACGGCGGCAGCGAGGTACGGTTCCTGGCCTCGAATCGAGCGGTGGTCTCGGCCGGCCCCAACCTGCCCCAGGCGACGGCTCATCTCGTCGAGGGCAAGTTCGGCACTCCCAGGGTGACGCTGGAACTGGCCACGCCGCGCGGCGAGCGCGTGCTGGAGGTCCATGCCGCGGCGCATGTGAATTCGAGCAGCCCGCCGTCGCCGGACGTCAAGTATCAGATCGACGCCTCGACGGACGGCGGCAAGACCTGGAAGCCGGTGGTGAAGGACTGGACGATTCCGCGCCGCGGCGCCGAGCCGAAAGACTTCTGGTCGCAGAGTATGTGCTGGGGTTCGCTGACTCTCGAAGGTGAGCCGGCGTCGAAGGTTCGGCTGCGATTCAGCAACAACGGCGGCAAGAACTATGCACGCTGCGAGGCTCACCTGGTTTACCGCACCGGGGGCGCGGATGCCACGAAGGTCGCCTTCGCCTGGACCGATCGACGCGGCGAGAATCGGGCAGCGCACACCTACAAGGCTGGTGGGCGGGAGAAGGGCGGCGACACCTGGACGCTGGCGACGGGCAAGGACGTCAAGACAGGGTGGGTGGAGTTCGAGCCGGTTCCTTCGCGATGAGGCTCAAAGCAG
>JBBRIK010000887.1:0-3540 GCA_038221045.1 Gemmatales bacterium | reverse complement strand
TTCTCGAACTTCTCGCTTTCTTTGACGCGCTCTCCCAGCTTCAGGGCTTTGCTCGCAGTCTTTTTCACTGTGGCTAGATGCGTCAGAGCCTTCTCGAGGTGGGGCACCGCCTTTTTCAGTGTTGCAGCGTCAGGATTTTCGTCATCGACCGATTCGACAACGGCCATCCCGAGGTGGAAATGACCGAGGGACTCGTGGTAAGCTGAATCAGCTTGGAGCAGTTCTGTTCGGATCGCCTTTGCCTCCTCACGGGAGGCCTGAGTGAGCAACTCCACTCAGATGAAAGTGCATCTTCAGAGGCCCCCGTACGACGGGGCTGCCATCAGGATCAGGAGCAAAATCGCTCCCGATCCAACCAGTGACTTCTTCACCATACTGTTACTCCGTTTGGGACAGTGAACGCATGGACACACCACACCTTATCACCTACCTGGGGTGGAAAAGGTGTCAGAAACGAATAGCACTTCCGCGTTAACTCTTCTGTTGTCAATGACTTGAAATATGGTTTTTTCCACGTTCGACAAACCCTGCACCAAAGTACTCGCGTCGCGGTCTTGCTTGCCCTCGCAGGCCTATCAGCTGCTGCTGAGGCCGACCGGCGCGCACGGGCCACGCCGCCGGCTCCTCCGGCTTTAGCCAATAGGAGGCGATTGCTCCCCTATCTTAATTGGCGACAACAAATCAGAAACCGAACGCGCTATTTCGCCTTTCATCAATTTTTTTATTTGACTTCCCTTGTGGTTGCTCTATCCTGCGCGAAGTATTGTCTCGCACACGCCTCACGGATGCCCAACGATGCCCGCTCCGACTTCCCAACAGCCGCCGAAGCTCTTCCACAAACTGCTGACAGAAGCACGGGCAGGGTCTCGGCCCGCCATGGGGCGCCTTCTTGAAGACCATCGCCGCTTCCTTCTCCGGCTCGCCAACGATGAACTGCCACACGACTGTCGAGCAAAGATGTCGCCCTCCGATCTCGCTCAGGATACTATGGCCGAAGCGCTCGAACACTTCGCGCAGTTTCACGGCAACTCTCCCGAAGAGTTTCGGAGCTGGATCAAGACCATCCTCATGACGACGGCCACGGACTTCGGTCGCGCTTTCCGTACCCGCCAGTTGCGGTCAATCACTCGCGAGCAGCCTCTCGATTCGGTCCTGTCTTCCGAGGCTGAGTTGCTCGACGATCCGTCGGCCCCCTCGCCACTCGATGAGTTGATCCGCCTGGAGACGGCCCGACTGCTCAACTCCTGTATCGCGGCCCTGCCCGCACCGTATGAGCAAGTCATTCGGCTCAGGCATATCGACATGCTCCCCCACCATGAGGTGGGAACCATCCTCGGCATTTCGGAGAACGCGGCCAGACAACTCGACCGCCGGGCACTCATCGAGTTGGGAAGACGGCTCAATGCCAAGCATGTCACCGGCATCCTGACGGTCTGACAAGAATAAGGGACAAGAATAAGGGGTCAAACCCCGAGCCAGTTTTCGCCTGCCCGCGTTCAATGGTCATGGGATTCCATTCGGGAAATCATCTCCTCCGCCTCGTCCGCAAGCAGGTTCATCTTCTCGGTCGTCCACGGCCCGGTATCAGAATCCGGGTTCAGGCGGAGGTAAAAGTCCCGAGCGAAAAAAGGGGCGGACCCCCGAACTTACCGGACCCTGAACCCACTCCCTTTGAAGGTCATGCGTTGCTCCCCAACCTGAATTCAGCTAAGGCCTGCGGCGCCTCCGCGAAGTGGGCGTGCGCAGCCCCAGCGATCAGCGAGCAACCAGGCGGAAACGGCGACAGGTGCGGATGCCGCTTCGCGCCTCGGGCAGCGTCGCCCATGTCCCTGGATAGCGAACCAGGACCGCAAACTGGGTCATGGCTGCCAGCGCCGAATCGAACGCAACCCAGTGCGGCTCCAGCGGCAGACATAAGCCCAGGAGGATGGACAGTTCGTGTGTGCGCGGAAAAGCCAACCCCGCTTCCGTTAAGCGTGCCTTGAGGTACTTCTCGACGCATTGTTGCGAGAAGAAGCCAATCCTATCCAGCCGCGACTTCTTGCGCGACCTGAGGGCCTCGCAGGCGCCGTCGTAGTCGGATTCGGCCTTTGCTACCCACTCGTGCGTCATCGGCAGCATAAAGTGGAATTCCCGTCTCCAGAACCTCGCGCAAGAAACTATCCCCTCCGGCGATGCGGCGCCGAATCTCTGCCTCTGTTCGCACGATCAAGTCCATCGCGAAGGGAACGCCCAGGTCAATGCGCATTTTTCCGGCGGCCGTTAGCGGCGACATCGACCAGCGCTGCCTCGTAATCAGCAGGTCAACGTCGGAATCCTCCGTGGGGCTTCCACAGGCGTAGGAACCGAAGAGGATGATTCGCCGCGGCGCAAAGCCGGCCACGATCCGATCGACGAAGGCGATAATCTCATCTGCGGTTACCAGCTTCGCAGATGTGTTGCCGGTGTTCATGGTGTCTCTTTACTCCTCCGGGAGTCTGCTCATTCTAGTGTCGAAAAGGTTCTTTTTCCGAGTAAAACCTACATACCGGGGGCCAAACCCCGAAAGGACCGGCATTATTGTAGCCCGCATGACTTCATCGTTGTGGGAAGAAACGCGCGTGAAACCCGAAAACTCCGTCCGCCTGCGCTCGCCCTCAGCCTTCGCCCCGACGACTTCCGCCCCGGCATTGGCGACGCGGAGCAGGCCGAGCGCTGCAAAGGAGTCAGACCCCGCGCGATGTCGGGACCACTCCTGGGCCCTGGCCGAATCGAAGGCCCCTTGCGCGTGCTTGCCAACCTGATCCATCGGCTCGAATCGATGGACCGCTCGGATGCGTGCGGCCCTCTCCCAGACCGCACCCGTCACCGGCAACATGTGCGTGTCTGGGTGGGAGAAAAAGCGAACGTACTCGGCGAGCTCCGTCGCATTACTTGAAATCAATGGTCCAACGAGACACTCCAGACGAGCCGCTTCGCTGACGGCGATTTCATCGCCGGCCTTCTGGGCGATTGAGAGTCGCGAAGTCACTCGCGGAAACCAGACCGGGTTTTGCTCCACGAGGTAAATCACAACGTTCGCATCGAGGCAGATGATCACGAGGTTTGCCCCTTCTTCTGCTCCGCCTCCTGTCGCAATCGTCGAGACTCCTCTTGCAATCGCATGGCTTCCTGGATTTCCCCTTCTGATTCCTCCCGAATCGCACGGCGTTCTGCCTCGACTTCCTCCACACTTCGCGGAACGTGACCACGCGCCTTCTGATTGGCCCAGATTTCTTGCATCATCCTCCAGAAAGGTGTGTCCGGGAGTTCCGGAAGCGGCTGCACGATCACTTGCACTCGTCCTCCAGCAGGCAGTGACACCTTCTGGTCGAGTTCGAGCGTCCCTTCAGGCGTGACGGTCCCTTCGATAACGATCATGCTTGCGCTCATGGTCCACCTCACGGAGCCGCGTGGGGCGTTGCAAAACCCCAAGCCGCCCGAAAACAAACAACGTGAAATTAATGATACACACCACAAAAAAATAAAACCCCACCGGGTACCCCACCATAGAGGCGGTAT
>JBBRIK010000886.1:0-3541 GCA_038221045.1 Gemmatales bacterium | reverse complement strand
CTTCTTCCGCACGCTAGCGCGCGGTCACGTCTTCCATGGCCAGGACCAGCAGTTCCCCGTGCCGGCCCGCCTGAAGATTGCGGGCATTGAGCAGCATCACCCTGCGCCCAATGACCGGGAAAGTGTGCTCCAGTTCAAAGTCGTTGAAGACGGAACTCTTGGGGACGATGTCTTCGAGCAGTCTCCGCAAGTCGGGAATGTCCCACTGGCCGTTGCACAACTCGTAAATGAGCCGGTCCACCGTCTCTTCGGCGGAGACGTGAAAGGTTTGATAGAAAGCGCGGTTGGCGGACCGGACGCGCAAGGTGGCGTCGAGGATCAACAGCGGCTCGCGCACCGTATCGACGATGTTCATCGCGTAGTTCTGAATATCCTCGACGAATGGCTCAGGTTTCACCGAAACAGCCTCCGGTTTGTTTCTCGACGTCGGACTCACCCGAACCCTTCCGGCCGAATCCACGACCGCCCGTGCCGCGTTCAACCCCGAAGCGCCCGGCACGGTAGTCGCCGTTTTCTGTGTACTCGCCTCTTGCAATCATTACTCCCGCTCAAGTAATACAGATGATACCACGTTCGCTCCCGACCCGCATCCTCGCCATTCCAGCCTTCGCCTGGGCTTTGCCTGCCTTCTCGCCATCACCGAAGGAGTCCTCCCCGCCATGTTCAGCGCGAAAATCAAGTACTCCGCGTCGTTCGTTCTCGGGCTGGCGTTGCTTCTTGGAGCCGCCTTCGCGGATACCGAGATCAAACCCCCGCAGCGGCCGCTGCGCATTGACCCGCCGCACATCTCGACCGATGAGTCGATCAAGTACGATTACGACATCGTCTACGTCCGCGCTCCGCGCCACATCAAGGGCAGCGACGGCAAGGAGCGCCAGGCGCAGGTCTGGCCCAATGCCGCCGAGCCGGAGAATCTGCGGGCCGCAACCGACCTGATGCTTCTCCATCCCGACGGCAGCGAGGAAATACTCGTCGCCGGGGGCAAGGGCGCAATCGCCGATCCCTATGTCGGATTCGACGCCCAGTGGGTCTACTACTCTCACTTCCACGACGTCAGCGGCTATCCGGGCGCTGACGTTTACAAGGTCCATGTCAAGACGCGCAAGACCGTGCGCCTGACGCGGCAGCAGTGGACGCCCAACACGGGGGCCGCCGATGGGAAGACGATCCTCCACGGCGTCTACAACATGCATCCCTGTCCGCTGCCGGGAGGCCGGGTCGCCTTCGTCAGCAATCGCGACGGCCTGAAGGCGCCGCGCCTCGCGCATTGGGCGCTGCAACTGTTCGTCATGGACGACGACGGCGCCAATGTGGAAAAGATCGGCCATCTGAACGTCGGCCAGGCCCTGCACCCGGTTGTCCTCAAGGATGGCCGCCTCATGTTCAGCTCGCTCGAAGTCCAGGGCAAGCACAACACCGGCTGGGGCATCCTGAGCATTCATCCCGATGGCACCAACTGGAACCCGGTCGTCAGCGGCCTCTCCTATGGCGGCGCTCCCATCCCGTTTCACTTTCAGACGCAAACCTCCGACGGCAGCATCGTCGTCGAGAATTACTACACCCCGGCCATGGGTGGCTTCGGCGTGTACTTCAAGCAGCCGTCCCACGCCCCGGAGGGCATCCCGGCTTTCGGGCCTGCCAGGGCGCGGGACGACCCGAAGATGACCATGAAATCGCGTCCGTTTCACATGCCGTTCCAGCCCTACGGCATGGAAGTGTTGACGCGCTTCACCCATAACCACGATTCGCCGGCCCTCCGTGCCGATCCGAAAGACTCGAAGTCGCCCCACACCGGCTGGGTGACCCACCCGTGCGGCGCGCCGGACAATCACCTGCTCACGGTCTGGACTGGCATGATGCCTCCCAACCAGGGGCGGATCATCGACGGCAAGGAGACGCAGGTCGATTCAGGCATCTACCTGATCAAGGACAGTAAGCCGCTGTGGGAACCCGGCGAGATGCGGCTCATCAAGAACGATCCGCGCTACAACGAACAATGGCCGCGCCCCCTCGTCCCCTACAAGCGCATCTATGGCGTGGATGAGCCGCAGCGTTTGCCGGCCCTGCAAAACGACGGCAAACTGTCGAGGCACTTGCCCGAGGGAACGCCCTTCGGACTGGTCGGCACATCGAGCCTGTACAAACGCGAGAGTTACCCCAACGGCGTGGTCCCGAAAGGAAGCGTCACGGCGACCGGCGGCCCCTACTCCGCATTCCCGACGCGAGAGCATCGCACCAACTGGGACGGCCAGGGGGCGGACGCCGGCCTCTATAGCAATAGTGACATTCACGCTATCCGCATCCTGGCGATGGAGCCTCCTTCGATCCCTGTGGCCGGCAAGTTCCAGAACCACGCGGGGGAGCGATTGCGCATCCTCGGCGAAATCCCCGTCCGCAAGTTCGGCGAACCGGCTACGTCAGCTGCCGGGTCCCAGCCGCTCGACCCCGACGGCAACCCCGACACCAGCTTTCTCGCGAAAATCCCGGCCGATGTGGCCTGGACGTTCCAGACGCTGGACCGGGACGGCATGGTGCTGAACATGGCCCAGACCTGGCACCAGTTGCGGCCCGGCGAGATCCGCAACAACTGCGGCGGCTGTCACGCCCATAGCCAGCAGCCGACGCACTTCAAGGACACCTTCGCCGCCCGGCCCGATTACCAGGTCTTTGACCTGACCCGCTCGACCCCGCTGCTGACGGACAAAAAGAACGATCAGTCCGGCAAGAAGTGGGAGGTCAACAACGACACGGGGTTACGTTTCGCGAAATCCATTCTGAATGTCGAGTATCACCGCGACATCAAGCCGATCTTCGAGCGGAGTTGTGTCGCCTGCCACAGCGGCAAGTCCGCGAAGCCGGCCGGCAACCTCGTCCTCGATGACGCCACAGGCAAGGACGGTCAGGCCCCAGCCACTTACCGCACCCTGGTCCAGGGTGGGGATTCAAAGACCACTCGCTATCTTTGGCCGTCGCAGTCGCGCAACAGTCTGCTGACGTGGAAGGTATTCGGCCGGCGCACGGACGGTTTCCCCGAGAAAATGGTGCCTGGCGCGGAGAGCGACCACCAGGGCCACCTGAACCGAGGCGGCTTGCCCTTCAGCGCATTCAAGGGCAGCATCATGCCGCCCACGGAGGCTGTCGCCGGCACCTACGAAGGTCCAGACGGCAAGAAGATCAAGGTTGCGCCCCTGACCGACGAGGATCGCCGTACTCTCGTCCGCTGGATCGACCTCGGCTGCCCCCTCGACCGAGACTTCGACGCGAAGGCCCCACAGAAACGCGGCCGTGGCTGGATGCTCGACGACCAGCGGCCGACGCTGACGCTGACATACCCGAAAGCCGGGGTCAATGAGTCCATCACGCGCGTTCTGGTCGGCATGCACGATTACTATTCGGGACTGGACCTGGACAGTTTCTCGGTGACGGCTGACTTCCCGATCGACGGCGTGAAACCCGGCGAGAACCTGGCGGCGCGGTTCAAGGACAGGTCAGAGGGCGTGCGCGAGTTGACGCTCGCTGCCCCGATCAAGGCCCTCAAGCA
>JBBRIK010000885.1:0-3544 GCA_038221045.1 Gemmatales bacterium | reverse complement strand
ACCGGATCGGCCGTCGCCTCGCTTCGCAGCGCCACCAGATCGAGTTCGACGTCGAAGTGGCCGCTGTTGCAGACCGTCGCGCCGTCCTTCATCTTCAGGAAATGCTCGCGGCGAATGACGCCGGCATTGCCCGTCACGGTGATGAAGATGTCGCCGACCGGGGCGGCTTCCATGATGGGCATGACCATGAAGCCATCCATCGCCGCTTCGAGAGCGCGGATCGGATCGACCTCGGTCACGATCACGACGCTGCCGAGTCCGCGTGCCCGCAGCGCGACGCCCTTGCCGCACCAGCCGTAGCCGGCGATGACGACCTTGCGGCCGGCCAGCAGCGTGTTCGTCGCGCGAATAATGCCGTCGATGGTGCTCTGGCCGGTGCCGTAGCGGTTGTCGAAGAAATGCTTCGTCTGGGCGTCGTTGACCGCAACCACGGGGAACGGCAGCACGCCGTCGCGCTCCATGGCACGCAGCCGATTGACGCCCGTCGTCGTCTCCTCCATGCTGCCGACGACCTGCTCGATCAGCTTCTTGCGGTCGGCCGGCGACTTCTGCTTGGCCCAGTCGCGCACCTCGACATGAACGTCGTCGAGTCGTCCGAGCGTGACGAAGACCAGGGCGGAGACGAGATCGGCGCCATCGTCCATCGTGACGTGCGGCTGATGTTCCAGGGCGGCGACGATGTGCTTGTAATAGGTGGTGTTGTCCTCGCCGCGAATGGCGTAGACGGGCAGGCCAAAGTCCTTGACGAGGCTGGCAGCCACGTCGTCCTGCGTCGAGAGCGGATTGGAAGCGATGAGGACGAGGTCGGCGCCGCCGGCCTGGATGGTGCGAGCGAGGTTGGCAGTCTCGGCCGTGACGTGCAGACAGGCCGACATGCGGAGGCCGGCGAGCGGTTTCTCCTTGGCGAAGCGTTCGCGAATACGAGACAGGACAGGCATGTCGCTGTCAGCCCACAGGATGCGCTTCTTGCCCTGTGCGGCCATCGAGACGTCCTTGATGTCACAGCGGGCCTGGGTCGCTACAGTCATGATTCCTCGCGAAAAAGTGGCATGATGCGCCGCTTGCGGCTTTGCAGGTGTTTGTGCAAAGCCGCAAGCGGCGTGGTCGGTTGGGGAATGATCGTCAAACAGGGCGAACTTGTCAACCCAGGTTATCTCAGGGTACCTGGTAGGCGGCGTTGCGGGCGCGGTTGATAAATCGACGCACTTTCTCGGGGTCCTTCTGGCCGACAGCCGATTCGACGCCGCTGGCCACATCGACGCACCAGGGCCGGACCAGTTTCACCGCATCGGCGACATTGTCCGGCGTCAGCCCTCCCGCAAGGATCACGGGCAGTCCCGGACGGAAGTTGGCGAGCAATTCCCAAGGCGCGGTCGTCCCCGTTCCGCCATGCATACCCAGGACGTGGCCATCGAGCAGCAGGGCCGAGGGAAGCTGCCCCATGCCGCGCGCCACATCGAGATAGTGGTTGACGTCGTTGAGGCTGCTCTGGTCGCGGATGGGAAAGGCGGAGATCAGCTTATAGGGGAAGGTGTCGCCCAATTCCCGCCCCTGGCCGTGCCACTGAATCGTCAGCACGCGGGCGAGAGGGGCCAGCTCCTGGTAAATCTGCTTGAGCGGCTTGCTGACGAAAACGCCGACCGTGTCGATCATAGGCGGCAGGGTGCGGAGGATCTGGTGGGCCGTCTGTCTGTCAATGCGTCGCGGCGACTCGGAGGAGAAGTTGAATCCGATGGCGTCCGCGCCGAGGGCCGCGGCAGTCCGGGCGTCGGTGTCCGTTGTGACGCCACAAATTTTGACGCGAAGATGATACCCCATCGTGAGTCTCTATTCGCCGCTTCCGGCTTGGCAATCTTCCTGCCAAGCCGGAAGCGGCGAGGTTAGTCTACTGACTCACATCCCAGACGAGGACGGTCGCATCGTAACTCGCGGAAGCGAGCTTCTTGCCGTCGGGCGAGTAGGCCAGGAAGCGGACAAGGTCTTCATGGCCGGTCAGACGCTTGAGTTGCTTCCCCGTCGTCGCGTCACAAACGTGGACGATCCCTTCGCGTCCCGCGGCCGCGATCGTCTTGCCGTCCGGTGAAAAAGCAGTCGCCAGCACGCCATGCTCGTCGCCCTTGCAACGCAGTACTTCCTTCCCCGTACTCACGTCGAGGATGCGGACGTCGGAATCGTAATCCGTCGCCAGGACGATTTGCCCACCATTCGGCGAAAAGCTCACCGCCTGAATCGCCTCGCCGCGTGTCGTCAGTTTGCGAATCTTCTTGTGCGTACTCAGGTCCCACAACTGAACGACACGATCCTGTCCGCCGGTGGCCAGGAGCTTGCCATCGGCGGAGACGCTCAGGGCGTTGACCGCCGAATCGTGAGCGGTGATGCGGTCGAGTTGCTTGCCCGTCTGAGTAGACCAGAAGACGATTGTGCCGTCCTCGCCGCCGGCGATCAGCGTGGAACTGTCGGGCGTGAAGCCGAGACAGGGGGAGAATCGCTTCTGTCCGGCGAGACGGAAGAGTTCCTTCGCCGTCCGGTACTCGGAGAGCGTGATGGTCCCGGTGAGGTCGGACGTGGCGAGGAACTTTCCATCCGGCGACACCGAAACGGCGCAAACGGAACGATGATGGCCAACGTGCTTGCCGGCCGCCGAGCCGGCGGCGATCTTGCCTCGATAGGCGATGGCGTCCTCCGAGCCGAAGACGACTTCGTCGCTCTCGGAGGAGAAGCAGACCGAGTAGACGGCGAAATCGGGACGCGGGCGAACGGTGCCGAGCCGGCTGATCGCTCCGCGAGGAATGCGCTCCTCGCCGGTGTGAACGAGCAACGGCAATCCCAGCCAGAGGAGGAATACGGTCAGCGGAGTGGTGATCTTGCGAAGCATCCTTGCCTCCATGTCTTGCCGTTTGCGGCGCAGCAGATTCTTCCGCCCCGCCCCTTACGGCGATTCAACGGCGAATGTTGATGGACGTCCAGTCATCGGGATCAAACGGAAGGTTGGGAGAGCGGACGTCTTCGAGCAGGCGTCCCGTCTGGAAATAGCGCCGGCTGATGCCGCTCATCTCGCGTCTGCCATGAACGAACAGC
The DNA here is from genome assembly GCA_038221045.1 of Gemmatales bacterium. GTDB lineage: Bacteria > Planctomycetota > Planctomycetia > Gemmatales > Gemmataceae > JBBRIK01. Next base: position 466 of record JBBRIK010000885.1, on the reverse strand, counting down.
AACCTCTGTCGAGGCGGCGTTCCTTCTCCTGAAGCGAAACCTCTCGGTCCCGACGCGCGCGGGAGCGGACTGTAATCGCGGACGATGGTGGGTCCCAGATTATCGCCTCGAGTCGACCACAACTCGCGCCCCCGAACGCCATCATCGGCGGTGAAATAGAGGGCGTTGTCGAGGACGACGAGATCGGCGGGGTTGGAACTTTTCGGGCCGCTATTGATGTCCTTGATGCGCGCGGGCTTCTCGTCATTCAGGCCCGTCGCCCACAGTTCGCGTCCGCTGACGCCATCGTCCGCGGTGAAGTAGAGCGAGCGGCCAAAGACCGTGAGAAAGCGTGGATCGCTACTCGCCTTGCCCCTGTTCAGGTCGGCGACCAGACGAGGCGGAGCGGAACTGCTCGTGCCGGTCTGCCACAACTCCCGGCCATGCCGTCCATCATCGGCGACAAAGTACAGAGCGTCGCCGAAGA
>JBBRIK010000884.1:0-3545 GCA_038221045.1 Gemmatales bacterium | reverse complement strand
GTGCGGGTTGTGGGCCGGGGGTTCCGGGCCCCCGCGTTTTGTTGATCTTAACCCTCCGTTCTCACCCCTAATGGCCACGCCAAACCAGCACGGAAGAATTACTTGACCTTCTTCGCCGGCGTCTTGGTCTTCTTGCCTGATTTCTGATGGGCGTGAATGACGATCTTTTCGGCATGGTGCTTGGAAGCGACCAGAGCGACGTGTTCGCCCTTGTGGACGGCCTTGAAACTGGACGGCTTGTGGTTCTTGCCGTGAGCGATTGAGACTTGCGTCGATTGATTGACGGTGAAGGTGTGGCCATGACTCGCCTTGGTGGGCTTGGCGGACTTCGCCGTCGCTGTCGCGGTCTTTTTCTTCTTGTGGGAATGCGTCTTGATGGTGACGGAGCCGGTGCCGTTCTTGTGGTGTTCGACATGCGTGACGACGCCATGATGCGTGTGATGGCCCGTCGCGGACTTCTTCTTGACGCCCTTGCCGGCCTGGGCCTCGGACGAGAACACCGTCAGACCGCACATTAGTGCCAGGGCGAGCAGGCAATTGCGAAGAGTCATTGAGAGTGTTCCCCCGTTGAAGGTCGAGGTCGAGGTGATGAACGTCTCCGTTCCAATATAAGTCAAACACTCGCCGGAACAGAAAGTTTCTGAAGAATTCAGAGATCCGAACGGGGAGCGGGCCGCACTCGATTTTGACATGCCAAAGTCAGGGGCTGGCTGTCGGGGCGGATTCCAAATGGGAGAGGGCTTTTGATCCACGACGGTTGGCGTGAACCGCAGTGAGTTCCGCTCCGAAGTAGAAGACCTGGGCTGAATAGTAGATCCAGATGAGAAAGACGGCCAGTGAACCCGCCGCCCCATAAGCGGACGCGACGCCGCTGCGCGCCAGGTAGAGACCGATCAACACCTTGCCGACCGTGAACAGCAGCGCCGTCACTGCCGCCCCGAGCCAGACGTCGCGCCAGGCGATCGAGACCTCGGGCAAGACCTTGTAAAGCAGGGCGAATAGCACCGTGATGACGGCCAACGAGGCGAGGAAGTCCACGCCGTGCAACCAGCCGGCGAGGTGTGGCCACCTGCCCCCGGCGTAACCGATCAGCCCCGCCAGCGCCGTGCTGACCACCACGGTCAACAACAGCAGGAAGCCGACCAGCAGCACCATGCCGAAGGTGAGGAGGCGAGCCTTGACGATGCGCCACACGGCCCCCCCAACGCCGGACTCGACTCCCCAGATGAGGTTCAGAGAGTCCTGAAGTTCGCTGAAGACGCCCGCCGCCCCGAACAACAGCATCACCAGGCTCGCGATGGAGGCAAAGGTCCCCGTCGTGGGCTTGTCTGCGCTGGCCAGCAGCATTTCGATGGTCCCGGCCCCTGACTCGCCGACCATGTCGCGGATCTCGTGGACGAGCTGAGCGCGGGCCACCTCAGGGCCGAAGGCCGCGCCCAGGATGGCCGTCACGATGACCAGCAACGGCGTCACCGAGAGCAGCGTGTAGAAGGCCAGCGATGCCCCCAGCCGGGGAACGCTGTCCTTCGACCACTTCGCCCCCGAGTCCCTCAACAACTCCCAGAGGGCTTTCAGCCTCATGGATTGGCTCCTGTATCGTCTGCGGAAAGGGGTCCATTAAACGAACAATCCGGCGATCGGCTCGCCGTGTTCGACCAGGCTGCGCGGCCGATTGAGGGTGTCGCGATACTGCGTCGCCAGGTCGATGCCCAGCGCGTAGTGAATCGTCGCGACCAGTTCGTAGGGATGCACTGGCTGCTTTTGCGGATAGGCACCGTTCCTGTCCGACGCCCCGTACACCTGTCCGCCTTGCACGCCCCCTCCGGCGAGCAGGGCAGTGTAGCACGCCGGCCAGTGATCGCGGCCGCCGGGACCGACGTTGTTCGTCGTCGGCGCGCCGATCTTCGGCGACCGGCCGAACTCGCCGACCGCGACGACCAGCGTTTTTTCGAGCAGACCGCGCTGATGCAGGTCTTCCAGCAGCGCCGACAGCGCTCGATCGAACACGGGGCAGCGCCAATCCTTCAGCATCGGGAAGTTGTTGCGATGCGTGTCCCAGGATCCGTCCGGGCCGGGCGTGGGTTCGGTGTCGGAGCCGGCCGGCCAGGAAACCTGGACGAACCGCGTACCCGCCTCGATCAAGCGGCGTGCCAGCAGACAGCTCTGTCCGAAGCGCGTCAGGCCATAGCGATCGCGTCGTTTCGGCTCCTCATCCTCCAGACGAAACGCCTTCTCGGCCTTTGCCGAGGCGATCAGCGACAGTGCGGTCGCGTAGTAGCCGTCAAACGACTTCGGCCCCAGACCGCCGCCAGGGGCCAGCGCCGAACGTAGATCGATCCGCGCTTGCATGCGTCCCAGCGTCGAGTCGGCCGGCAGTGTGAACGCTTCCGCGCGGATCGGCCGCGTCGGATCCTCGTAGAGCGGAAAGGGATCGTAACTGCCGCCGAGCAACCCCGCTCCCTGACCGACGCCCGAGACCGATCCCTCGCGCACCGGGAAGCAGAGCGAGGCGTAGCTGAGCGAGCCTTTCTCGGCGGGACGGTAGCGCGCGATGACGCTGCCGAACGATGGCAGGTCCTCGCGCGACGGCGGCACGGCCAGGCCCGTCGGCGTGAAATTGCCCGGATCGTGGCCGGTCAGCAGCATGTAGATGGCCGCCCCATGATTGGTCAGTCCCTTCGGCTTGACCCCAAGCGAGCGGACGAGCGCGAAGTGCTGGGCCTGACGCGCCAGCATCGGCAGCACTTCGCAGAGCTGCATGCCGGGAACGGTCGTGGCGATCGGCTTGAACTCGCCGCGAATCTCGGCAGAAGCATCGGGCTTGGGGTCCCAGGTGTCGATATGGCTGGGCGAGCCTTGCAGATAGAGGAAGATGACGGAGTCCGCCTTGCCGCCGCGCTTCGAGGGTGCGGCCTGGGCCTGACGATGGAGGAATCCCGGCAAGGACAGTCCCGCGAGTCCGACCGAACCAACCGACAGCAACTCGCGGCGCGAGAGCGTTCCCTGAATGGAGAGCATGCATGATCCTCTCGTGGCGATTGCGGATCCACCGACAGTGGTGATTGTCTCCGTCCCGCCTCACGCGAGCAAGCCCCTTGCGCGGCTTCTGCCTCCGATTGTGCAACCTTTTCGCCCTGTGGGAGGGCGCTGCAACAAGCCTACCCATAGCACTGCGTGTGCTTTTCCGTGAGGGAACGCTTGCGTCCTGTGCGAAATGTGATACGGTAATTCTTGCTTTCGGGGACCAGGTCTAGCCGGTTGCTTCGGCAACACGAGCGATGTTGCGTCGCTCTGGCGTTTTGCTGGTCATGCATCACGAGGAAGGCTGTTTCAGACTCGCTGATCGCCGCACTTGTGCGGAATTATCCGGCGGTCTGGGGCTACCTCGCGAGTCGCGGTTCCGCCGGATAATTCCGCACAAGTGCGGCGGCTCGTCCGAGAGCCTTCCTCCTCCCAGGTCCTGAAGTAGACGACACCCCGGAAGCAACAAGAAGGGCGGTCCGAGCAATCGGGCCGCCCTTACTTATTCCCTGGAAGTCATCGCT